>DAOVNC010000240.1 GCA_030630445.1 Kiritimatiellales bacterium
GCCTTGTGAATAACTGCACCGATGAAAAGATCCTGCGTTCCAGTCATGCCTGAAAAGTCGGCTTTATCAGAGAAGGCCAGCGGCATGCCCATGGCGGCGAGCGTGTCACCGAGGCGGAAGGTGGATTCGAGCTTGAATTTTGGTAGCTGCACCATCACTTCCATCTCGTTGAACTCTAGCCCGTCGATCATTTCCAAATTAAGATCGGGAAGTTTATTCGATGCATTCGGGAGCAGGATGAGCATGGAGAGGTCGCCACCCTCGTAGGGGAGTTCCAAGGCCTGGAACTCCTTGGTGTGGGCGAGCCGGAAGTCTGCGGTCTGCGACATCATCGGGACTTCGACGGTCTTCCCTTCGGCCAGTTTGAACGGGGCGGGGCGGGTGCGCTCCGGCTTAAACTGGCTGGCCCAGTCGCCTTTGAAATAGATCGCATTGGCAAGCACCAAGCGGGTCAGCGGATCGAGCATGCCTTCGGGGATCAAGTCCTTGATGCGGTCGTTGGTTTGGTCTTCCACCCAGACGTTGATCTGTTGGCGCGCACCTTCGGCGTCGGCCTTGTAGTCGACGGGAACGATTTCGCTACCGTAGAATTCCTTGGTCAGCGCGAGATAGTCGGGAAGGAAGGTGTAGTCCTTTTGCGGCCAGAGCGAGTTGGCGACGCTAAGCTGGACGTGCCCCTTTTCCTGGATGCCATTGAGTTTTTTCCGAAGATGGGAAAGCGCCGGGTGGGTCGCGCCTTGGCCTCCAAAGTGGAGGGTGGTGTCCATCTGCCCGGCGGTTTCGCCGCGTGCCCCGCCGTAGGTCATCGCTAGCGCGGCCGAGATGCTGTAGGGCGACAGGAAAAGATTCCCATCATTCTCGGCGGAGAGCTTTTTATAGAGATCGATCGAAAGTTGGTTGACCGAATTGGCCGGGTCGAACGCGGCGCGGGTCGGTTTGGGATTCTCCCATTGCAGGTCGGTGATCTGCAGGGTGGTCTTGTTGCCGGTGGCCTTATCCCGTATTTCGAGGTCTTTCGCCACCCACATGCCATCCATCTTTTTGATGCTCTTGATCTTCATGCGGCGGATCTCTTTTTTCTCGGCATCGAGCGTTTGGGCTTCAAGCAGCATGCCCATCTTCTTCTCGATCCACAGCCGCATGGTGTTTTCAGAGGCGGGAACAGGCACATCGACCACGTAGCATTCGCGGTTAATCTTTTTTTCTTCGTCAATGAGTTTTGAGTTGGGCCACCAGAGGACGGAAAAGCTTAGATCCGCCCAAGTGAGGCCAGTGCCGAGAATATTGGAGGTGGGTGTGTCCCGATTATTGGAAAAGGTGTAGTCGGGCAGATCGTTCTGCCAAGTGATTTTCAGGGACTCGTTGCCAATGTGATAGCTGGCCGAGGGTGTAGATGCGCCCCAGTTGAGTTCCATCTGAACGGGCAGGCTGATTTTGGTGAAGCCCTTCTTTGTACGCACCTTCAGCGTGCCGGTCAAAGTGAGTGGGTCGTTGGGCAGCTTCGACCGCACAAATGCCAGAATGCTGTCACCAGGCAGAAGTTCGGATGGTAGAGAGGGGGGTAGTGGTTCGGATGAAAAAGGCTCGATTGGTAGCGGTGTGGTCACCTCTGCTTTGGCCGGAACGGGTTCGGTTTGCGCAGGTTCGACAGGTGCCGGGTTGGTCGACACTTGTTTGGTGTGGGCGCAAGAGGCGCAAAGTAATGTAAGACTGGCTAACAGGATTTTTTTCATACCGATCATCTCCACTGACTTTTTCACCACGGAATACACAGAAGACACGGAACGTGAACTGCGAACAGGTTTTTATTCTGGTGAAACTCCGTGTCTTCTGTGTATTCCGTGGTCATTAATCGGGTTCGGTGCTCTATTTTTCTTCGGACAGCTTCAGCGCGTAGCGCAGGGCTTGGTCGATGTTTTTGACGGTCTTGAACGTCAGCTTCTTTTTGACGTCGGCGGGGATTTCGTCGAGGTCGATCTTGTTCTTTTCGGGCAGCATGATGTGCTTGATGCCGGCTCGCGATGCGGCGAGCACTTTTTCCTTTAGACCGCCAATGGGCAGGACGCGACCGCGCAGGGAGATCTCGCCGGTCATGGCGAGGTCGGGGCGCACGGGCTTGTTTAGCAGCATCGAGAGAATGGCCAGAGAGATCGCCACGCCGGCCGACGGGCCGTCCTTGGGCGTGGCGCCGGCGGGCACGTGGATGTGGATGTCGCTTTTGAGAAAGAGGGTTTCGTCGAGCTTGAAGGTGGCGGCATTCGTCCGTAGATAGCTAAGCGCCGCGCGGGCGGATTCTTTCATCACAGCGCCGAGCGAGCCGGTGAGGATCAACTCTCCCTTGCCCGCCATGCGGGTGGCTTCGATGAAGAGGATGTCGCCGCCATACGGCGTCCACGCCAGTCCGGTCACCACGCCGGGCATCGCCTTGCGTTCGGCGACGTCCTTTTCGATCTTCACGGGGCCAAGGAAGCCTTTGATCTTGCGGGCGGTTACATCGACGGGGCGGGTTTTTCCCTCGGCAAAGCCACGCGCCACCTTGCGGCAGACGTTGGCGATTTGCCGTTCGAGATTACGGACACCTGCTTCGGCGGTATAGCCGGCAATGATGCCTTCGAGCGCCTCCGCGGCAAACTTGATTTGCGTACGCTTGAGTCCGTGCGCCTTGATGGCCTTGGGCACGAGGTAGCGCCGGGCGATATGCACCTTCTCCTGCAGCGTGTAGCCGGAAATATGGATAACCTCCATGCGGTCGCGCAACGGGCCGGGAATGGTGTCGAGCAGGTTGGCGGTGGTGATGAACAGAACCTTGGAGAGGTCGAAGTCGACATCGAGATAGTGGTCGTTGAAGGTGGAATTCTGCTCGGGGTCGAGCACTTCGAGCAGGGCGGAGGCGGGATCGCCACGGAAGTCGGCGCCGACCTTGTCGATCTCGTCGAGCATGAAGACGGGGTTGTTCGCGCCGCAGCGGCGGATGCTTTCGACGATGCGACCAGGCATGGCGCCGATATAGGTGCGGCGGTGGCCGCGGATCTCGGCCTCGTCGTGCATGCCGCCGAGCGACATGCGTACAAATTCGCGGCCCAGCGCGCGGGCGACCGATCTGCCGAGCGAGGTTTTTCCAACCCCTGGAGGACCGGCGAGGCAGAGGATCGGCCCCTTCATGTCCTTCTTGAGCTTGAGCACGGAGAGGTATTCGAGGATGCGTTCCTTGACCTTCTCAAGGCCATAGTGATCCTTATCGAGAATCTTTTGCGCGGCAAGGATGTCGAGGTGGTCTTCGGTGCCGGTGTTCCACGGCAGCTCGGAGAGCACATCAAGGTAGGTGCGTATGACGCCATGTTCGGGAGAGGCCGGCGGCACGGCCTTGAGCCGTTGGAGTTCCTTGTCCGCCGCCGCACGCGCCTCCTCCGGAAGCTTGGCCTTTTCAAGTGCCTTTTCGAGCTCAAGCAGTTCGCTGGTTTGCGAGTCGTCTTCGCCGAGTTCCTTCTGGATCGTCCTGAGTTGTTCGCGCAGGAAAATTTCGCGCTGGGTTTTGCTGAAGGTTTCGTTGACCTTGCTCTGGATCTTGTTACCGAGTTTCTGGATCTGGAACTCGCGGTTGAGGAACTCCATCAGGGTCTTGAGGCGGCGGCCGGGCTGGTTGTCGGCCAGCAGGTTTTGGCATACCTCGACCGGAACAGGCAGATTGGTGGCGAGCAGGTCGGAGAGCTGTTCGGGAGTGTTCATGTTGAAGATCGCGATGGCAAGCTCGTCTGGCATGTTGGGCGACATCGTCACGATCTGCTGGAACTTTTCCGATGCGTTCCGGGCGAGGGCTTCCGTTTCGAGCGAGGTATCTATGGCATCCTTGACCATGCGATACTTGGCGGTCGGATAATCGGTTTTTGTGTCCAGGTTTTTCAGGGTGCAGCGCGACAGGCCTTCGACGAGGATATGCGTTGAACCGTCCGGGAAATTGAGCGTCTTGATCATTCGGGCCACGCAGCCGACGCGGTAGATATCGTCTTTCGTCAAGTGCGCTTCATCGATCTCCTCCTTGCGCTGGAGTGCGGTGATGAAATGCGGCATGCGCTCCGACAGTTTCGCGACCAGCTTCTTCGACTGCTCGGTGGTAACAACCAACGGGGCGACCATGCGGGGGAATAGGACAAAGTTTTTCAGCGGCATCACGGGTAGAATGTCCGGCACGTCCTGTTCCTGCATGATTTCGATTTCCAGCGGGGTGGTGTCTTCTTTTGCGCTCATAGTATGGGTGCTTGGTTTTTAGTGCCTGTGCTTGGTGCTCGGTTCTTATGTGGTTCGTTATTGGGAGAGTAGGGCAGACCGTTTCCAATGTCTGGAAAAAATGCGCGCCAAATTCCAAATTCGCAACGGCGGAGGTTTTTTCAAAGAACCTACTTATGGTTATCAGCCTGTGAAATTTAGAATCAAGGAGATTCGTGTGTTGGACCAGCGAAGTGAAAAAGGGTGGTTTTCTAAAAATCTCAGGCTGACCCCTTTTTCGAAATGCGGGCATCAGTTCCATGTCGAATGCGATGATAATGGGCGGGAGTAAATTCCTTCCGAATAAGTAATTTCCCGAATTGAAGACAATTGTCTACAAGCACCCCGATTTGGGGTGTTAAACGACCTTGAGAAGCCTAATCTGATACAAATATGTGGAAATACTTGCTAAAGTGTGGGGGTTAAGTACGCTGTTGGGAGAAAAACACGCAGTCCGTATAATAACTATGTTCGAACCAACAAGAAAGGAAGTTAAATGAGAAAGACACTTATATTCATTGTCGTATTGATCAATTGCACCAACCAGCTCTATGCAGAATTATCTGAAGACATTGTTAAGAAAATAACACAACAATATATCGAATATTGCACAAGCTCCGACAGATCAGAGGAATATATAAAGAAAACTTTCAGACTTCTATATCACGATCCAGATTCTATTCCGTTCATCAACCCTAATCCGTCGAACCGTGTATCCAAGACAACTATGACTTATAAGCGCGTAAAGATAAAAGAGATTGATGGCAATACTGCTATTTTGAATCTTAAATACAACAGTAGCAGTTCATATAGATTAGGCTATCTACTACTAACTGAGAATGGGAAAATCAAATATGATTCTGTATTCTACAAACACCCATTTGCAGAAGCATTGGAAACTCTCAGCCTTCTGAGCTTTATATATGAGCGTGAGCATGCGCGTGAATTAACATCGGAAGCTCTATATATAAAACGATTAGAAAAATTTGGGATACCACTTTTTGGACTCTCTGTAGAAAAACCAAAGAATGATAACGCCAAGTCAGTTGGTAAAATAGGAAAATGGTTGATGAAAACTGAAGGTGATTGGGATTATACTGAGCCTAAATGCCCGCTCCCCGAAGAGATATTCAAGAAAGTATACCGTCAATATAGATAGTTTCGAACCAGCGGCTTCAAGCGGCTTCACCCTATCGCTTAGTCGCTCAGGGTGATCCGGGACGTTCGCAGGACGGAAACATGAATAGTCCAGAATAAATCGATTGGAGAAACTTATGTTTGGATCCAATAAAAAGAGCGATGCTCATTTCATTAATTATATAAATGAGTACATGGTTGAATTTGGAATTAGTCAGCAGAATTTTCTTTCTCGATTTCCCAGAGATGAATGGATCAAAGAAAAGGGAAATTCCATTAGGTCACACAGGAGAAATGGACTTACTTATTTTGCATGTAGTTTTGAGTTCGATGCCCAAAACCATCTGAAAAAATACAACTTTTTCACAAGTGGGGTTTCCATTTCTGTTAACTCATATCGTCGACTTGAAAAATTAATGTCTACCAAATATGAAATTGGGGAAGGTCTTATGGGATTCCAAAATGCATGTAC
>DAOVNC010000170.1 GCA_030630445.1 Kiritimatiellales bacterium
ATCCACATAGACCCAGCTGTTCGAGGCATCCTGGTGAAGCAGGTTCAGCACAAGATCCTCCGCCAGCAGCGTGCGATCCAAATCCATATGGACCGAACCCTGGGCATTCGACGAAACCAGCCAGCACGCGCCATTCGTCCAGATTCCGCCGCTCTTGCCCGCGCCCAGCCACCAATCGGGGCCGGTATAGGCATAGGTGTCGCCTTCTGTAAAATCGGGGTGCCCCCAAGTGATCACCGCGCGGCTCAGCGGGTTCTCATCCATACCGTCAAAAAAGCCATCGGAATCTGTATCTACAACCCATGGATCCGTCCACCCTAAAGACTCTACAATGTTTGTAAGAGTATCTGAGTCATAGTTTTCCAGCGCGTCGGCGGCATTGGTTGGGTTGAGGCCAAAAAAGTCTTCGTACAAGTCACTCATTCCATCATTATCTGTATCCACCGCGAAGGCAAAACCAATTCCCACGGCGAGGGCGATGATAAATGCGAACTGGAAGGACTTTGTTTTAAGCAGGGCGATCTTTGACATGCGACTTCTCCTTTTCGTAGAAATCGCGTTTCTACCCCTCTCCCAAACTCATTCCAAACCTTTTCGTAAGCTTATTTTAGTAAAATCTACTAGTCCCTTCAAAACATCTTCCTGCGCAACGATTTGGCGGCTGCTCTCCTTCCATTTTTTCGACACAAAACCGGCTCTTCGCAGGTCTTTAACGAAACAGAACTCAAGCAACTGCCCTGCGTACCGCGAACACCTCTTTGATCCTAAAAAAATAGCTGAATGAGCCGCTTGCAAAACCTCCCGGTTTTGAGCGGCAGTTGTCAGTTAATTGTTATTAGTTATCAGCGCAACAGCATGCAGGGGAGCAGGTTCCCCCTGATAACCAATAACCGACAACCATTAACTGGAACGGCAAAACCAGAGGTTTTGCAAGTTCCTCGAATATATCGTGCACCACTACGAATTGTGCCGTCCCCCCTCATACGCGACAAGTATCCGTCGAAGACTAGAGCATTTCACGAATGTGATGCCGTATGTTCCGGTTGGAGGGACGGGCTCTGTCCCGTCCTACCGAATCCAAGGTGCTGTTCTACTCTGCCGTTAGGACGACACAGAGGTCGTCCCTCCACATATACGACATCTCAATCGTTCAATGCTCTAGAGTTCGGAGCAATAGCGTTTCCGGTAGATCTTTGCCAGTCCGCCCGACGAGGTTTCCTTGAAATCGGCGGCCATGGCTTCGTCGGTTTCCAGCACGACAGAGACGGCATCGTCGAAGGAAATGGCATGGACACCATCCGATAAAGCGGCCAGATGGGCGCAGTCGATGGCCCGCAAGGCGGCGTGGACATTGCGTTCGATGCAGGGGATTTGAACCAGCCCGAGGACGGGATCGCAGGTGAGACCCAGATGGTGTTCGAGTCCCATCTCGGCGGCATATTCGATTTGGCGCGGGCTGCACCCTATTAGCTGCGCGGCTGCGGCGGCCGCCATGGCACACGCCGCCCCGACTTCGCCTTGGCAACCCACATAGGCGCCCGAAATGGAGGCGTTGGATTTCACGGTATTGCCGAACAAGCCCGCCGTCGCAATGGCGCGCAGCACGTCTTGATCGGGAATCTCCAGCTTGTTCTTGAGAAAGTAGAGGATGGCGGGCAGCACGCCGCTGGCCCCGCACGTGGGTGCCGTCACAATCTGGTGCCCGCTGGCGTTTTCCTCGGAAACGGCATAGGCATAGGAACTCAACAGCGCATCTTCCTTTAAACCGGATATGAGCCCGCGGCTTTTGCGATAGAGCGAATGCGCCTTCCGCGGGAGCTTTGCGTTGCCGGGCAACACCCCTTGATTCTCGATTCCGCTTTGAATGGCGGCCTGCATGGCCTCCCACACCCCGGAAAGAAAACCCACAATCCCCTCCCCTTCCCGGCGCAAAACATATTCCCAAAAGGCGATTCCCTCTTGTTCGCAGAGCACGAGGATTTCCTCGATGTTCTTTTCCGGGTAGGCATCCTCTGTTTCCTCGTGGTCCGAAAGCAACACACCGCCGCCAATACTGTATTCCTCCAATGTCCCCATGCAGTTTTCATCGGAGTCGAAGGCCTCGAAGTGCATGCCGTTGGTGTGGAGCGGCAGCTCCTCATCGGGGCACCAGACAATGTCGACCGGACGTTTTGGAATGGCCTGGTGGATGGCCACATCGGTCAGGTGCCCCTTCCCGGTTGCCGCCAAACTGCCATACAAAACCACCCGGAACGAGGTGGCCTCGGGATAGCGTTCCACGAAGCGCAAAGCCGCGTTGCGTGGCGCCATGGTATGGGAACTGGAAGGTCCCGTTCCGATTCGATAGAGTTCTCTGAGCGTTTTCATTGCGCTACGATTTTGGAGCGGCGGCTTTGAAGTTCGGATTGGGGGTGGCCTCGGAGGCACCGCTTGATTTTAGATAGTCGTTGAGCTTCTTTTTCAGTTCCGCCGCCTTCTCGGGATATTTCGCGGCAAGGTCGTTTTGCTCGCCCATATCATCCTTGAGGTTGAACAGCTCGGTTTTTCCATCATGCCGCAACTCCACCAGCTTCCAGTCGCCTTCGCGGATGGCAGTGCCGGGTGTCCATCCGGAGCCATGGTAGTGCGGGTAGTGCCAGACCAGCGGCTGCGTCCGTTTGAGATTGGCCGAAGGGTTCTTCAAAAGCGGAAGCAGACTTACGCTGTCGATGGCTTGCTCCGGCATGGGCGGCAGGCCGCAGCGTTCGAGGACGGTCGCGTAGATGTCGGTGGCGACGACCGGCTCGGAGCAGACCGCGCCGCCTTTTGCCATGGGATCGGCAACAATGAACGGAACGCGGATTCCGCCTTCGTAGCCCCACCCCTTCCCGGCGCGCAGCGGCAACAAGCACGTTGGCCCGGGACCTCGCTGCAGCGTCGAAAGCCCGCCATTGTCACCGAGGAAAATCACCAGCGTGTTTTTATCCGTTCCGGTCGCCTTCAGCGCATCCAGCAGGCGTCCGACGTTTTCGTCCATCGCAAAAAGCATGCTGGCGTATTTCGGATTGTCCTGCCGTTGGCGCGAAGTGCCGCGGCCATCCTTTTTGACCGGCGTTTCATCGTCCATTCCCATCTGGGTCTTTTTCTCTTTGAAGTGGTCGAGGTGGCGCTTGCAGGCCTGGATCGGGCTATGCACCGTGTAGAAGGAAAGGTACATGAAAAACGGCTTCCCGGCATCGCGTGTTTCGATCAGGCGGAGTGCCTCGTCCGTCAGACGGTCGGTGAGGTATTCCCCCTCCGGGCCATCTTCAAGTTTCGGGTTCTTGTAGGGAGAATAGTAGGATGCCGGAGAGCCTCTTTTCCATCCGCCGATATTTACGTCGAACCCATGCGCGAGCGGCCACGAGGCTTCCGTTTCGCCGAGGTGCCACTTGCCCAGATGCCACGTAGCGTAGCCCGCCGCCTTCAGGGTTTCCGCGATCGTGGTTTCCGAAAGCGGCAGGTTGTTGTTGATCTTCGGCGGCAAGAGCTTTTCTTTTTGTCGGCGCTCGCCCGGAATCCAGTCGGTAATGTTCACCTCTTTGCGGCAGGGGTTCTTTCCGGTCATGATGGCGGCGCGGGTCGGGCTGCAAACCGGGTGCGCGGCATAGCCGTCCGTAAAGCGGATTCCGCCCTTTGCCAGCGCGTCGAGGTTTGGGGTTTCATAGAACTCGCTACCGTAGCAGCCGAGGTCGTTCCATCCGAGGTCGTCCACGAGAACCACTATCACATTCGGGCGTTCCGGCACCTGCCCCGCACCCATGGCCGCAACGGCCAACCCGATCCCTATCGCCAGCATAATTCCACGATACTTCATTTTCCCACCGTCCTTGCCGCCAGTTCCCCTACATTCGAAGGGGTGGTTTCAACCTGCTTCAGCAGGAGGTTTTCCACGGCATCCACGCCGCCGGAGAGCGGCTGGAGGCGGTAGGCGTAGCGGTAGGTTGTTTCGAGCGGGCGATATGGATCGAGCGCCCGGGCTCCCCACGAGTTGTTGCCACCCACGCCGCACTGAACCGCATCGATATTCAGGAAGATATTCTCCGCCCGTTCCATCTGGAAACTATAGGCGGACTCGCGCATGGTTTGGGTGCTGTAGTGCCGTGCTCCAACCTCCAGCAGCGCGCCCTCGGCAACAATCAACAGGCCTTTTCCTTCCGTATCCGTCAATGCCAGCCAGCGCACATCGGTCTTGTTGCCGTTTTCCTGCGGGCGGGAATAGTCGGTCCACTGCCCGTCCACCGTACCGTTGAACAGCCCCACCGGCTCAAACTTGCGGTCGGCATAGGTTTCGCCGCCGCGCCCAAACCAAGCGATGTTTTCAAACGCGGCCGGCACCTGCCACTCCATGCCGACGCGCAACGGCGGACGCATTTTCTTCTCGGTTTTTTCAAAGTTAAAGGCCGCTTCAACGACGATCTCGCCGGAAGGAAGAACCGTGTAGACCGAGGCAAATCCAGCGCGCACCCCGGGCATCAGCTTGCGAACCGTAATCCTTGCCGCATGGCCCACCTTCTCCGCCTTGACTTCTTCCACCGAGGCGGTTGCTCCAGCCGCGTCCCACGCGGGGTTGAACTTGGGCCTCTGACGCATTTCATTGTCGTTTTTCGCGCGGGATAGTTCGGGTCTGCCGCCCTCGGCAATCAGCTCCATGCCGTTGGCCTTGTATGAAGCGAGCGTCCCGGTCGACTTGTCGAAAACCGCCTCGAAACCCTTGCCCTTCACAACGATGGAGCTGGCCGAGTCGTTAATGGAAACCGCGCCTTTGGCGGGTGCCAACACGGCGGGCTTGGCGGCGGGTAGCTCAAACTGCTCACGCGCTAGCAAGTGGCCCTCCACAACCAACGGGTGGCAGCCTTTCTTCGCGCGGAATTCCAACGTCAGGAAATATTCCTTTCCAACCTTTGGAACAATCGGCGGGAATTTGAGTGATACGGTTTTTTCCGTGTGCGGCGCAATGCCGAGGTTTGGAATCTCGCCTTCGGCCACGGCGACACCGTTGGCTTCGATCTTCCAATGCCCGGAAACCGCGTCTGAAAGAACGGTGGCATCGTAGCGGTTTTCAATCTTCAGCTTGCCGGATTTTAGGTTGATCGCTTCGACGCGCACATTGCGCTGAACATGCTTGAGAACGAAGAGGCCCGGATGCGCCTCTTGTTCGGCATTGATGAGACCGTTCATGCAAAAGTTTCCATCGTGGTGCACACCGGCAGGATCCTCGAACCAACCGCCATACGCAAAGAAGGTTTCCTTGACCGGGCCGGTGCCCATGTTCTTTTTGAACTCCTCCGGCACAGGCAGGCGGATGCCCTGATCCATCCAGTCCCAGACAAAGCCGCCCTGCGCCGTATTGTCGGCATCCATGGTTTCCCAATATTCCTTCAAGTTTCCGGTGCTGTTGCCCATGGCGTGAGCATATTCGGCAACGATGAAGGGCTTCGTGTTTTTAGGATTGTCCGCATAGTTTTTCAGCCCGCCGGGACCGATGTACATGCGGGCGATGATATCGGTTGTTGCATCTCCGCCGCGCTCATAATGCGTCGGGCGGGTGGGGTCGTTTTCCTTGAGCCATTGGTAGCAGGCCACAAAGTTTACGCCGCCGCCCGCTTCGTTGCCCATCGACCACACCGCAACGCTGGCGTGGTTTTTGTCGCGCTGCATCATTCGCTGGATCCGGTCGAGGTGGGCGGCTTCCCACTCCGGGTGCTTGGCGAGCGATTCCGGGCCATAGCGCATGCCGTGGCTTTCGATGTTGGCCTCGTCCCAGAGCATGATGCCATACTCGTCGCAGAGGTCGTACCACATCGGCATATTGGGATAGTGGCTGGTGCGCACGGCGTTGAAGTTATTTTCCTTCAGCAGTTGGATGTCGCGGATCATCGAAGCGCGATCGATGGTGTGGCCGGTGTCTGCATGGTGCTCGTGGCGATTGACGCCCTTGATCGTGGTCGGCACGCCGTTGACGCAAAAGCGCGAGTTTTTGATTTCCACCGTTCGGAAACCGACACGCTGCGGGATGACTTCGACGGTTTTGCCGGAAGCATCCTTGAGCGCAATCAGCGCGGTGTAGAGCGTCGGGGTTTCGGCGGACCACTTGGCGGGGTTCCTGACTGGAATGGCTAGGCTGACGGACGGACGGCTCGGCGATTTGTCCCTACCGATTTCCTTTCCCTTGCTATCGAGCAGAACCACTTCGATCGAGCCGGCAGGGTTGAGGATTTCGGCCTCGAACTTCAGTTTCGCATTCTTGTATTGATCGTCAAGATCGGTCACGAAGGCGAAGTCGCGAACGTGGCTTTTTGCCGTGCTCCACAAATAGACATCCCGGTAGATTCCGCTGAGGCGCCAGAAATCCTGATCTTCGAGATAGGAGCCGTCGGACCAGCGGTAGACCTCTGCCGCCAGCACGTTCTTTCCCGGCTTGAGGTATTGGGTGATGTTGAATTCGGCGGGGGTGCGGCTGCCCTGCGAGTAGCCCACCTTTTCGCCATTGATCCAAAGGTAGAAGGCCGACTGCACACCATCGAAAACGATATAGGTTTCGCGGCCGTCCCAATCCTTGGAAACCTCGAAGGTGCGGCGGTAGGAGCCGACGGGATTCCACTCGGTCGGCGCGTTTGGCGGGTTCGGTTCAAAGGGATACGGCACATTCGTGTACCAGCGCAAGCCGTGGCCTTCGATCTCCCAGTTGGCCGGAACCGGAATGGTGCCCCACCCACCTACATCGAACGCCGGCTTGTAGAAATCGACTGGACGATCGGCAGGCTTTTTCACCCAGTTAAATTTCCATTCGCCGTTGAGCGATTGGAACCACGGCGATGTGGTGCGGTCGTATTCCATGGCTGCCTTGGCATCGGGATAAACCATCATCGTCGCGCGCGGCGCCTCGCGGTTGATCTGCAACACGTCGAGATCGCTCCACTCCACCGCACGGCCGGAAGCCGCCAGTCCCAACACGATAAACATCATGGAAAACGTGGTTCTCATTACTATCTCCTTTGTTTAATCTATTCCGTACCCAGCCCAAAAATCATAGGGCGGGATCATAGTCAAAAGAACGCCTCTGGAAAATATAAACAGACAAGCATTTCCGTTTATCCGCAGCATCGGGAATATCCATTCATTGATACAAATTCACCCATGTCCAAATTCAACATTCTTTCGAGCTCAGTCTCGCACCCCTCCCGGGTTTCGGAAAACAGGAACCCAAAAACGGGGTATTCATTAAAATCAATCTTCCTCAATTCGATGGGGCTCTCAAAAATAGAGCACACTTTTTCATAGTCGAACGATTGGATCCGATCACCGGAGATGCCCGTCGAGTTTTCCAGCACAACCAAACTGAAGAGCTTCCCTTTCTTGCCTTCAAGAAGCGCTGGCCAA
>DAOVNC010000423.1 GCA_030630445.1 Kiritimatiellales bacterium
CAGATTCAAAATGGCAATCTTCACCATGTTGGCGTCATTGTCATATCCGGTGAACGCCTGCTGCTCAAGAAACTGCCACTGTTTCGGTGTCATACGCCCGCCAGGAAAGTTCTGCTTTCCGCTCCCCTTATTCCGGGAAGTGGGATTATGTGCGGATGAATCCGGTTCGCGCGGGATTGGTCAATGATCCTGATGAATGGAAGTTCCAGGGGGAGTTGGAGACGATCTTTTTTGATTAGGAACGCAAAGCGTGTGCGGTGCGGGGAGTGCTTCTAAGAAGCACCGCTACAACTTGGGCGAGATGTAGCGGCGGTTCTTAGAACCGCTTTCGGCAGTACGGGAGGGATGGGAATGAAGAGTTGGATGTTGGCGCTGCTGGGTGCCGTGGTGTTGCTTTCGGGGTGCGCGACTTCGTCGATGAAGGGGACGCCGTTCTATACGGGGGAGTACGAAGTGCGCGAGGGGCCGGCGGCCAACCGGGTCAACCTCTGGCCGATTCTCTACTATCGCGATCCGGCGCTGTCGGTGCTCTGGCCGCTGATGGAGTTCACTCCCGATCATTTGGCGGTGCGGCCGGTCTATTCCATCTATGGTCGCGAATCGGAGACCCCCGTCTATAATGTGTTGTGGCCGATCGGGCGCTTTGATACGGAGAGCAAGGACTACCGGTTTTTCCCCGTCTATTGGGGCGACGAATATTTCAACGTATTCCCGCTCTATTGGCACAACGGCGATCCGCTTTCGGGCACGGGCTACAATTCGCTGTTTCCATTCTGGATTCTGAACCGCACGAAGACGGGTTCAGGGCTGCATGTTATGTGGCCGTTCTATGCGAACTACAACTATGCCGAGTGCCAGGGCTGGCGCCTGTGGCCGCTCTATGGCACGAAGAGTGATCTCGATGGGCAGGATCGCTTCTATGCATGGCCGCTGGGTCGTGTCCGTGGCGACTCCGCCGGTGCGAGCAGTTACCTTTTCCCGCTGTACGGCTATGACAAAACCCCGGAGCGCACGCAGTTTGTCTCGCTCCCCTACAGCCGGAGCCTCGCCGCCAAGCCTTTGGAAAAAAGCTGGGATCTCGCCCTGCCGCTTTGGTATCGCGGTTGGGAGGGCGACACGTTTAGCTGGTCGGCCATTCCGGCGTTGTCGTGGGGCGTCAAATCCGAAGGCCAATACGACAACAAGTATGCGGCGGGTCTGGTGCGTAGCGCTGCGACGGAAGAGACCCGCTCGCACCATGTTCTTCCGTTCTACCTCCACCAGAAGAATTCGGAATATTCGCATTTTATTTCGTTGCCCTACAGCCGGAGCCTTGCCGCCAAGCCTTTGGAAAAAAGCTGGGATCTCGCCCTGCCGCTTTGGTATCGCGGATGGGAGGGCGACACGTTTAGCTGGTCGGCCATTCCGGCGTTGTCGTGGGGCGTCAAATCCGAAGGCCAATACGACAATAAGTATGCGGCGGGTCTGGTGCGCAGCGCTGCGACGGAAGAGACCCGCTCGCACCATGTTCTTCCGTTCTACTATCACAGCCGCTCTAACAACGCCTCTGCATTCTATAGCCTGCCATGGTGGTCGGCCACGAAGGCAGATGGATCGGGCTGGTCGGCCTCGTTCCCATTCTACTATGGAAGCCATTCCGAGCAGGGGAGCGTGATGCTCACACCGCTCTATGCCCAAAAGCGGCACCCTGACGGCTCCAGCGCTTGGAAATGCTTCATTCCGTTTGTCTATTTCGACCAAACCAAGGACGCGCACTTCATGACGCTGTTCGGCGGGGCTTGGCAGATGGGCGACGAGCGCCGGTGGATCGCGTTGCCGCTGTTGAGCGGCGGGCGGGCGGATGCCGATTCCGGGAAAACGGTTTGGGTGGCCGGGCTGGCGGGGAAAAAGTGGGACGCGGACGGCTGTTCACACCATGTTTTCCCGCTCTACTATTCTGCTCCCGAAAGGGGCGTGTTCACGTCGCTGGCCTATGCCCGGTGGAGAGCGGAGGATGGTAGCACGAATAGCGTCATCCCGCTGCTGCTGAGCGGCAAGAATGTGAATGGCGACAAGGTGAAAACGGATCTTGCCGGCGGGCTGGTCGCTTGGGAAACCAAAAAGGGCGCAGTGCAAAAATCGCACGCATTCCCTCTCTATTGGTGGAAGAAAGACGCCTATTTCCACACCGCCCTCTTCGGCCGGAATGCATATATGAAATACTACCTGCCCCCGCTGGCCGGAAGCTATGCGGGGGAAGATTCCGGCAGCTGGTTCTTCCCGCTCTACCGCCACAAGAAGGGAAGCGATGGGGAGGTCGATGGCTCCTACCTGCTGCTGGGAAAATACGAAACCAAAAAGAACCGGAAGCTACGGCGCTTTTGGCCGCTTTTCAAATATGAATGGAACAGGAGAAATGCTTGGGTCAAGAAGGATGGGCCGGATGCCTCTTATGTGGAAACGGATACGGTTGAGGCGGAATCGAAAACCTTTTCCTACCTGTTGCTTGGAAAGAACGCGGAGCGGTGGTGCTACGACACCTCGGATGACGAAGCAAATGCGAGCCTGCTGTCGTCCCGCAACAAGGAAAAATCTTTTTGGCCGCTCTTCAACCGCGACCGGGACACATACTATTCTGTGGCGGGCGGCGAATCGAAGCTGGAGCACGTCTCCCGGGAAAGCAACACCCTTGTGCTGTCGTGGAGCCGGGAGAATTGGCGCTACGATACCGATCGGGCCGATGATGCCGATGTGCTTTCCGGCCACAGGAAGCGCGGCGGGCTCTTCCCGTTGTGGAGGCACGATCTCAAAGAGAACGTACTTTCGGGCGATAGCGAGAAAACCTCGTCCTATTTGGGGTTCCTCTACGACACGCGCCACGAAAAGCTCAACGGCGATTCCAGCACCGACATTTTTCCGGGCATCACCGTCGACTCCTATAAGAACGGCTACTACAAATGCTCGGTTCTATGGCGGCTCTTTTGCTACGAAAAGGATCCCGAAAG
>DAOVNC010000122.1 GCA_030630445.1 Kiritimatiellales bacterium
CGTCACAACGACCAGCGCTGCGACCAGCCCAAGCTCCTCTCCAATGATGGGAAAAATAAAGTCGGTGTGCGCTTCGGGAAGATAGTTCATTTTCTGCATGCTGTTGCCGAATCCGACCCCATGCCACCAAGAGTCCTGGCTTCCGGCCGCGAACGCGCGCAGCGAGTTGATCAATTGCCACGCCTTGTCCTGCTCATATTTTTGCGGGTCGAGGAAGGCGAGGATACGGCTCATGCGTTCCGGGTTCTGGAAAATAAGGAAGACGACGCCGAGCATCCCGCATAGCCCGGTCGCCAGCAGTGGAGCAACGGAGACCCCGCCGAGAAACATCATGAAGACCGCCACCGAGGAAACCAGCATGGTGGTGCCAAAGTCCGGCTCGACGATAAGCGGCAGCGCAAAACAGGCGAGCATGCCGAAGGGGATGAGTATGCCGCGTTTAAGCTCATCGATCCGCCGCTGGTTGCGCGCCAACCACCATGCAAAGAGCATGATGATCGCGACTTTGGAAATTTCCGAGGGCTGGACCGTGAGCGGTCCGAGGTGTAGCCAGCGCCAACTGCCATTGATATTGGTTCCAATGCCGGGGATTCGCACGAGAATCAGCAACAAAACGGAAACTGCCGCCAGCGGAATGGCTAGTTTTTTATAGAGGCGATAATCAAAACGCGCGGCCACGCAAGCGGCACAAAAAGCAAGCGCCAGCCATATCAGCTGGCGCTTCACAAAATATTCGGCATCGTCGTATTTGGCCGAACTAGCGCTGGCGAGGATCAGAACGCCGAGCGTGATGAGTATCAATACGATGGCAATAAACAGCGATATGGTCTTTCGCATCGATACCCGGGTCCCATTTATTCAGAGATCGGAATACGCAGGCGCTGGTTTTCTTTGATCGCGGATTCGTCGGAAATATTGTTCAGACGCATGATCTCGCTCTTGCTCACGCCATACTGGCGGGCAATGTCGGCGAGGGTTTCGCCCGGATAGACCACATGGTCGATCACCGCTTTCAGATCCATGCTATTGCCGGTATCAACCGGAGCTGGCGCCAATGGAGCCGGTGCGGGTTCAACCTCGGGAGCCGGTGCCTCCGGGGCGGTCTCGGTTTTCTTCGGCTTGGTTTTTTGCGTGCTGGTGGGAACCTTGCCGCCGCTTGGAATATAGAGCGTTTTACCCGCGAAGATCTGATCGTCCGTGATGTTGTTGAGCGAACGCAGGTCGCCGATGCTCACCCCGGCCGCCACGGCGATACCGGAGAGGGTGTCGCCCTTTTGGATCGTGTACTCGCCGCCCTTCTTTACGGAAGAGTAGCTTTTCGGGGTGCTGCTGGAACCGCCGGAAGAAAGACTGCCGGCCGGAACGCGAAGTTCCTGCCCAACATACAGCACGTCGGGATTCGAAAGGTTGTTCATCGAAATGAGGGTTTTGGTGGTGGTGTCGAACCTAACCGCCAGCCGCCCGAGAATATCGCCTTTCTGGACAATGTAGACTTCGGTGTTCGCCGTCGAAACCACGGGAGGAACATAAGCTGTCGGCGAGCCGGAGGCGGCGCTCTCGATAATGACCGGATCATAGATGGAACCCGTAGTATCTCCGGAATCCGTCATGAAGGAATCCGTTGCAGCCATCTGGGTGCTGGGCGCCTTGCCTGGGTGCTGGTGTTTCCATGGTCCCTTGTGACGGGCACCTGCTCCGCGTCCACTGCCTTGGGACTCTGTGGTGACACAACCTTGCGTCAGGGCAAACGCAACTACTGCAACAATGTGCAACCCTAAAACTGCTGATCCGACCTTCATAATCAAACTCCTTTTCAACTGCGCTCTATCCGTCAACGACTGGCTTTTCATCCCGTATCACCCCCGCTCTGCACCGATTCATGGAACAGCGCCATAAAGCGCTCCCCGCGTTCCTCGAAACTGCGAAACTGGTCGAAGCTGGCGCACCCCGGGGAAAGCAGTACGGTCTCCCCCGGTTTGGCGGCGTTTTGGGCGGTGTTGAACGCTGTTTCCAGCGTCCCGCATTCCACGCACGAACAAACCCCGTTCCAAGCTTGGTACATCGCTCTGGATACTTGACCCACAAGGTATATGCTCCTTACCCGTTCCGCCAGTATTTCTTTGATAAAAGTGTAGTCCGACTCCTTCGGCACCCCCCCGGCGATCAAATGGATATCCTGGCCGCAAGCCTCCAGCCCAACAGCCATAGCCGCCAAATTGGTGGCCTTGGAGTCGTTGACATAGGCTACACCGCCGATCTCCCCCACCCGCTGGAGCCGGTGCGGCAGCGGTTCGAAGCGGCGGGCCGCGTCGGCAGCCACGCTGCACGGAACCCCGCAGGCCTGGGCCACGGCCGCGACAGACGCGCCAGTGCACCCGCCCAAAACCGGACTTTCGAACAGCGTTCCGGATAGATCCATGACGGCATCAGACTCGCGGAAAACCCGTCCGTCTCGGTAGAAATAGTCGGCCTCAGGCGAGGAGCCAAAGGTGATCCATTTCCGTTCCGCGCCGCCGAGATCACCTTGTAGTTGCGGCAGGAGGTCGACGGGAACCAGGCACGCATCTCCGGAGAGGGAGGAGGAACCGAAGATACGCGCCTTGGTGCGCCGATAAATTTCCATGGTTTCGTGGCGATTGAGATGGTTCGGCAGGACATTCAGCAAAACCGCAACCTCGGCATGGAAGTCCCGGACGGTTTCGAGCTGGAACGAACTAACCTCCAGCACCAGCCAATCCAGATTAGGATTTTCCAGCACCACCTCGCAGGCAGGAATGCCATAGTTTCCGCCAATCGCCGCCCTCGATCCCGCAAGTTGAAGCATTTCGCAAATCCACTTCACCGCCGTGCTTTTTCCGTTCGACCCCGTCACCGCGACGGTCTTGCCACAGTGGCGCGACCAGCCCAGCTCCAGCTCGGACAGCAACGGGATTCCCGCCTCGCGCACGGCACAGATCCATCGATGGGAAAGCGCAAACCCAGGGCTAACGACACAGATATCGAACGGCGTTTTTTCCAATGCCTGGATCAGCTCCGGAAGTCCGGCGCTCTCCTCCGCCAGCACCAAAACCGTAGCGCCCTCCGCGCGCAATAGCCGTTCGGCGGCCTGCCCGCTACGGCCATATCCCAATATCAAAACTGTACGATACTTTTCCATATTCTCTTCTTTGCATACTGCCGAAGACCCCGAGACCTCACCAACCGACACAGGAATTCTTATATCACTTATGATATAAAATGACCTAAAAACGAGCCTTTATGGTGTAAAATATATAGTATACTATATAAAAAACGAGGCTCCATAATAACGTAACCGGAGGTATCTTGCGAAATTCATGGAGGTCTCGCTCTCCATGAAGGAGGGTTCCTTTCTCCATCCTCTCAAGAAACCTCTTGATCGCAAACTCCCACAGCACCCGAATCGCCCATTGGCGAAACTGCATCGCCCGCTTGGGTCGAGAACACCAAAAACTCCGCCGCACTGTTGCGAATCAGCTTTTCCCATCGTTCTTCCCCGCCTTCTTTAATCCTCCGCTCGATCGCTCCGGCCATAGTCCAAAAATCAAAGCTGTGTTGGAGCATTCCGTTTGCTCTATTGCGTACTGCGTATTTAGCCGCCCTTTTTCGCGTTCCGCGTTTGGCGGATGACCCCATCCGGATCGATTCCCGCTGCCACCAGCGCGGCGGGCCATGAGCCGAAATACTCCTGGCTGCGGACATACAGGCAGGCGTTACGATGCTTCCCGCTTCGGAGGCCGGACGCATTCAAGGGAAGTTCCGCTTGCTTGCGGTTGCAGATTTCCGCCACCACGGATGCAGCATCCGGATAATACCGGCGCAAAGGAGGCTGGATGCCTTCGCCCCCCAGACCAGAGGCCTTGACGGCGGCCAGCCAGCTCCCGAAGAACTTCTTGCAAGCATGATGGAGCGCTTGATCCCGGTGTCCCCGAATCAAACAGGAATGGAGCGGAAGTCCTGCATCATGACGGCGCTGAAGTTCGAGGGCAACAGCATCGGCATCGGCATATTTCCGTCTGGGGGGCGGCTTACAATCCGCGTAGTTGAAGCCGGCGGCCTCCACGGCGTTTCTCCATGAACCAAAAAGCGCGATCCCCGTCGTGTGAAGGGCATTATCCCGTTGCTTCCCAATACGGACCGCCACGCCGTTCAACGGCATTTGGTTTTTATTTCGGCGACGGAGTTCCGCTACCACCGCCTTTTGATCCGGATATTTCTGCTGGGACGGGGTCGCTTCGCGATGGATTTTCCGCGCATCGAAGTCGGCGGCCTCAAGAGCCGCAGCCCAGCTTCCGAAATACTCCCTTCCACTCCTGTGCAACCGAGTATCCTTGTATTGCCCTTTAGCCAGCGCACCCCAGTTGAGCGGCTGCCCGGCTTCTGCCCGTTTTCGAATTTCCGAAACAACGGCATCTCGATCCGCATACTTTCGGATTCTTCTTCGGACAATCTTCCGGAGTCCCTGTTTCGACACTTCGCCGTAATCAAGCCCGGCAGCCTCAATGGCATTCAACCAGTTTCCAAAATACTCCCTTCCTGTCTTGTACAACATCGTATCGCGGTGTTCCCCTCTCAGTACGGCGCCACCTTTGACGGGAATCCCTGCGGCATGGCGGCGGCGGATTTCCGCAAGCACAGATTTTCCTTCCGGGTATTTCCGGCGGAAGTTGCCCTTTGGATAGGCGATCCCTGCTTGTTCCACGGCGTTCGGCCACGATCCGGAAAGTTCCTTCCCAGCAAGGTAAAGAGCCCTATCTTGATGGGCTGACCTTAACAGGGCATCGCTCCTTAGCCCCATACCGGCCTTCTTCCGGCAACGTATCTGCTTGCGCACGGAATCCAGGTCAGGATACTTGAGCAACGCAGACTTGATCGATTGGGCATAGCCATCGCACCGCTTTGTGTTTTTCGCCTTGCTTTCAAACCCCGCCGATTCAACCGCCGCCCTCCACGAACCAACGTGCATTCTTGCTGCCTCATAGAGCGGATAGTCGGCCTCTTCGCCTTTTTCGAGAGAAAGCCTTTCCAGAGACTTCCCACTCTCGAACCGCTGTTGAATCCCCGCGCGAACCGCATCGGCATCCGCATATACCTTCGATCTCTTCGATCTGGCCTCGAACCTGATCTGGCCGGCGTTGAATCCCGCCGCTTCGAGGGCGGCATCCCACGAACCGAAGCATCTCTTGCCGGAGGCAACCAAGCCTGCCTCTCGGCCTTCCCCTTGCAGCACCGCCTTGGAATTGACCAATAGCCCCTCCTCAAGGCGACGCTTGATTTCCCGGACAACGGCGTTTCCATCCGGATACCTCAGGGATACCCGCGAGGTTTCCGCATAGTCGATTCCGGCAGCCTCGACCGCCTTCACCCACGACTTAAAGAATTTAAATGCGCTCTGATAAAGTGGCAGGTCTTTTGCCTCCTCCCTGGCCACCGATACTCCGCCTATCGGCAGCCCAGCGGCGTAGCGCGCGCGAATACCCGCCAAAACGGCATCCGCATCGGGATAGCGCCGCTTGCGGCGGATGCGGACATCTTCGTAGTCAAAACCCGCCGCCTCGACGGCGGCGCGCCATGAACCAAAATATGCCTTGCCCGAGGTCCACAACGGGCCGTCGCAATACTCCCCTTTCCCCACAGCAATCAAGTTGATTGGAAGTCCGGCTTCGGCGCGGTGGCGGATTTCGGCAACAACGGCTTCGCCGTCCCAATACCGACGGCAGCGGGCGCGAACCTCCTTGTATTCGATCCCCGCCGCCTCGATGGCGGCCTGCCAGTTTCCGAAAACCTTTTTCGCGGCAGTATACAGTCCAATGTCGCGGTGCGGGCCGGGACGCTGTCCCACGC
This sequence comes from Kiritimatiellales bacterium, assembly GCA_030630445.1. GTDB lineage: Bacteria > Verrucomicrobiota > Kiritimatiellia > Kiritimatiellales > Pontiellaceae > Pontiella. The sequence continues at coordinate 5,863 of DAOVNC010000122.1, forward strand.
TGGTTCCGTTAAGCGGGAACCCATTCTTGTCGCGGCGCTTGATCTCCGTCACAACAGAGTCTCCATCTGGATATTTGCGCTTTGACCGAGGCCGAATTTCGGCATAGTCGAATCCAGCGGCCTCAACCGCCGCCGTCCAGTTTCCGAAATGCTTTTTGGCGGCGGAATGCAAGGTCGAATCCCGGTGCGGGCCGGGACACTGCCCCACGTCGGTGGCGTTGAGCGGAAGGCCATTCTTGTGGCGATCCTGAATTTCGCGGATGACGGAGTCGGCGGTAGGGTAGCGGCTCTTGGCCTTCCCGAGCATATTGGTATAGTCGAACCCAGCCGCCTCGACCGCTTTCTGCCAAGTACCACAGTGGCGGATGCCGGCCTTGTGCAGGTCGGGATCGGGGTATTGCCCCTTGTTGAGTTGGCCGGGGCTGAGCGGCAGCCCCATCTCATCGCGCGTTCGGATCACCTCCAGCACGGATTCCACATCAGGGTATTTCTTTTTCGCCTTCACCATCATTCCCCCTTCGGTGGATGTCCTTTTCTCTGCCGGACGGAGGCCGGATCGATCCCCGCCGCCTCGAGAGCCGCAGACCAACAGCCGAATCGCTTGCTGGCTACATCATACAGCGTCGCATCCCGGTGCGGGGCGGGAGGCTTCGCTATCCTGGTGGCGTTGAGCGGAAGACCGGCTTCATGGCGGCGACGGATCTCGGCCACAACGGAATCGTCATCCGGATACTTGCCCCAGGTTGCAATGCGGATGTCGTCATAGTCCAATCCAGCCGCCTCGATGGCCGCTTTCCAGTTGCCGAACTGCTTTCTTGCGGTATTGTACAATGCCGTCTCTCGGTACGGGGCGGGAGGCTTCACTATGCTGTTGACGTTGAGCGGAAGATCGGCTTCATGGCGGCGACGGATTTCCGCCACGATGGACGGCGCATCCTGATATTTCCTGAACCCTGCCTCCTGAACCGTTCTTGCATCAAGCCCCGCCGCCTCCAGTGCCGCCGGCCAGGTGCCGAAATAGTCCCGGCCGCTTATGTACAGCTTCGGGTCGCTTTGCCCGCCTCTGGCCACGGCCATGCTGTTGAGCGGCAGGTCCGAGTTGGCGCGACGATGGATTTCCGCCACCACCGAAGCGGCGTCTGGATAGCGGCGCGTATACTTTCTGGTGCGGATCTTTTTCGGATCGAGCCCGGCGGCCAGCAATGCCGCCGACCACGTCCCGAAATAGTCTTGGGCATATTTGTGCAACATGTAGTCCCGATGTTCGCCTTCGACCACGGCAAGGCCGTTGAGCGGGATCCCGGCTTTATGGCGGCACTGGATCTCTCCCACAACGGAATCGGTATCCGGATATTTGCGTTTTCTACGGGGCTGGATACTGGAATAGTCGAGTCCTGCAACCTCAATGGCGGATTTCCACTCGTCAAAGTGTTTCAGAGCGGCTTTATACAATGCAATGTTCCGGTGCGGACCGGGGTTCCTACCCACATCGGTGGCACTGAGCGGAAGTCCGTTCTTGTGGCGATCCTTGATCTCGCGGATGACGGAGGCGGCGGTGGGGTAGCGACTCTTGGCCTTCCCGAGCATATTGGCATAGTCGAACCCAGCGGCCTCGACCGCTTTCTGCCAGGTGCCGCAGTGGCGGATGCCGGCCTTGTGCAGGTCGGGATCGGGGTATTTCCCCTTGTTCAGCTGGCCGGGACTGAGCGGCAAGCCTATCTCCTCGCGCGTGCGGATCACCTCCAGAACGGATTCCACATCGGGGTATTTCTTTTTCGCCTTCACCATCATTTCCTCACTTCTTCCACAGGTCTAGCCTTCACCTAGATTCGACACGTATTCTCTTAAAAGGAAGATGAATTAATTTGAACATGAAGTATAGATCAACTTCTCCATTAGAGCATTTCTTTGTTTGTACTTATCGCTACAACGCAAGGTGATGCGCAAGATAATGACAGTTCTCCATCTTTCTGGCAAAGCTCGATCCACTCCTCCACCGCTTGGCAAAGTTCCTTGTAGATGCTGGCCTCGTCGGCTCCGTGGACGCCGCCACGCATCAGCCCGGGATAAGAGCCGACATGGCACTGGTCCTCCTTCGACCACTCGACTAATAGATGGCAAAGACCACTCGGCGGTTTTGACTCCATGCATTTTCATCATGGTTCTTGTCGGACGGTTTTTCCTCGCCATAGCTCTTGGTCTGGATCGTGGTCGCATCGACGCCAAGGGTGATGAGATAGTCCCGAACGGCCAATGCACGCACCTCGCCCAAGGCCAGGTTGTATTCGCGGCTTCCGCGTTCGTCTGCGTGGCCCTCAAGTACCACGCCCTTGGCCTTGCGCTTCTTGAGATACTTTGCAACCTGCTCGCATTTTCCACTCTCGCCCGGCCTCACCTGCGCACTGTCGTAGTCAAAAAAGACGGGGGCAAAAAGCTCGCGGTTAAGTTGCTGCGGATAGCTGCCTTCCGCCAGCGAATTTTCTCCGATGGCTGAATTCCCGGGCAGGTTGCCCGAAGCGGAAGAGCCCTCCCCTGATCTTTTGGTGGTGCCGCAACCTGCCGTCATGAGTCCCGCCAGAAACAGGATGCCTACTGTGTATTTCATTCTATTCCTCCTATTATTTTGCATTTACTATCGTATCTTCAGCGTGGCGATGCCGATGAGGGCGAAGATGATGGATAGAATCCAGAAACGGGTGACGATAACGGTTTCGACCAGTTCCGGCGGGCGGTTTTCATCCATCGCGCGCTCTTTTTCGATAAATTCAAAATGGTGGTGCAGCGGTGCGCATTTGAAAATTCGGCGCCCCTCGCCAAAACGCTTCTTAGTATATTTGAAATAGGAGCTCTGGATCACCACGCTGACCGCTTCGATCACGAAAACCCCGCCGACGATAATCAGAAGCAGCTCCTGTTTGATGAGGATGGCGAGCATGGCGATGGCGCCGCCGATTGCGAGGCTGCCGGTGTCGCCCATAAAGATTTTTGCAGGATGGC
>DAOVNC010000400.1 GCA_030630445.1 Kiritimatiellales bacterium
GTCAATTTGACCGCGGATGGCGCGGATGGGCGCGAATAGTGGGAACATTCATGCAAAAGCAGTGCTTCAAGAGCCATATGACATTTTGATACAGAAAAACAACACTTGATTGGGAACCCGATGGTATCCATTTCTTCACTTTATCCGAGCCATCCGCGCCCATCTGCGGTTGTATTCCCCTGCGATGTACCCATAGATTTTGCGGACAACCCTTAATTTGGTATCAAGCTGACACGGAAGGGAAGATCATTCAGTTCATAAAACCCACTGATAACGCGGGCTATAGGCATGATTTGGCGCGAACTGGCACAGAAAGGAAATGGTGCTCGAGGTGGGAGTCGAACCCACACGGGCTATGATGCCCACAAGGCCCTCAACCTTGCGTGTCTACCAATTTCACCACCCGAGCAGAGGGATAAAAAGAGACGGGGAAGATACCTGTGGGCGGTGGGGGGCGCAAGCGGGAAAACGGAAAAAGTTTGTGCGAAGGGAATGCTTCGTGAATAGGGGGAAAGGAACGATGCGGGCGAGGAACTCCTAGTACCCTGTACCACTTAATTTTTCGTGCAACTCGACGGATCTATTTTCGAACCACTAATCTTCACTAATTCGCACTAATCAATATTACCCGGCTTCTTGTTATTAAAAATTAGTGTCGATTAGTGCAGATTAGTGGTTTGTTCATCCGAATGTTTAAGGTTTTCAGTGTACTAGGGCCGGGAAACTGGGTTCCATAGAGCAATTTCTACTGTGACTTCCAGATGAAGTGTTGCCTCTGTCCCGGTTCAGGCCACCTTTCTCTGGCAGCGGGACTACCTTTGCATCGACACGGGTTAATCACCTGCGGCGCTGTTCCACCAATCGGCATTGGGCTTCCAGCCGGGGTCGAGATAGGTTTCCGCCTGCCTTTCGAGGGCGGGCATTCGTTTGTCGCGCATCTGTTGCATCTGTTTTTTCTTCCGTTCGGCATTGTAGCGCGGGTCGGGCAGGGGAATGCGTGCGCCGGTTTCGGCGAGCCAGGCGTCGAGTCGCTTGCGCAGCACCGCCACCTTTTCAGGATGTTTGGCGGCAACGTTGGTCTGTTCGCCGATATCGGCGGTCAAGTTGTACAATTCATCGCGGCCGTCTTCGTGGTAGTGGATGAGTTTCCACTCCTTGGAGCGGATGATCGACGAGGGTTCTCCTCCTTGATTGCCATAGTGCGGGTAGTGCCAGAAGAGATCGCGGTCGGAAAGGGTTCCCCCTTTCAAAACCGGCACGAGGCTGGTTCCGTCCATGTGTTGTTTTGGCATGGGGGGCAGGCCGGCGAGTTCGAGGAGGGTGGGGTAGAAGTCCATTCCAATGGCGGGGGTTTTCGTGGTGGAGCCAGGTCGGGTCATGCCGGGGACGCGGATGAAGTAGGGCTCGCGGATGCCGCCTTCCCATTGGCGTCCCTTGCCGCCCCGAAAGGGCAGGAGGCTGGTGGAGTAGGCATCGCCTGAGGAGACGCCGCCGTTGTCGGAGGTAAAGACGACGACGGTGTTTTGGTCGAGTCCGGTTGCCTTGAGTTTGTCGAGCACGATACCGACGGCATCGTCGAGCGTCTCCATCATCCCGGCATAGACGGGGTTGTCCTGCACCTGCCGGACGGGCAGGTTCCGGTCGACCTTGAAGCGGGTTGCCTGAGTGGAAAGCCCCATCGCTTCCGCTTTTTTGCGGTACTTGTTGCAGAGTTCTTCTGTGGTTTGGATGGGGCCGTGGACGGCGTAGAAGGAGAGGAAGGCGAAGAAGGGGCGCTCTTTGTTTTCTTCGATGAAGCGGGCGGTTTCTTCGGCGATCCGGAGGGTGAGCGATTCGCCGCCGGGTCCGTTTTCGAGACGCGGGTTGACCCATGGCGCAAAGTAGCCGCCGCGGGGAGATCCGGGTTCCCAGCCGCCTTTGTTGATGTCGAATCCGTGGTCTTCGGGCCAGGAGCCTTCGTGGCCGAGGTGCCACTTGCCGGCGAAGAAGGTTTTGTAGCCGGCGTTGCGCAGGGCTTCGGCGATGGTGGTGTCTTCGTGCGGCAGGCCGTGGGTGTATTCGGCGGGCAGCACTTTATCGTTGCGGTTCCACTTCGTGCCGCTGGCGGCGCCGATCCAGTCGGTGATGCCGTGGCGCGGGGTGGCCTTGCCGGTCATGATGCTTGCGCGCGACGGGCTGCATACGCGGCAGGCGGCATAGCCGTTCTCGAAGCGCATGCCGGAGTTGGCCAGCGCGTCGATATTCGGAGTTTCGTGGAAGGTGCTGCCCTCCACGCCGAGGTCGCGGCAACCAAGATCGTCGACAAGGATGAAGAGAATGTTGCGCGGCGCGGCACCGGCTAGCGGGAGGGATGCAAGGGTTAGCAGGAGGATTAGTATTTTCATGGTGCAAGTTTTGGCAAAAAAAACGGGCAGGCGCAAGGCCTGCCCGTTCGGTTTTTATGGGTTGGGTGTTTAGTTCTCCTTGGCGGCTTCAGTGATTTTCGAGGCGAGGTGCGCGGGCACGTGCTCGTAGCGGCTGAATTCCATCTCGAAGGAGGCTTGGCCGCTGGTGATCGAGCGCAGCTCGGAGCAAAGCTTGAAGGTTTCCGACTGCGGTATGTCGGCCGAGATGGCCTGCAACCCTTCTTCGGGGCCCATGCCGAGAATGCGGCCGCGCTTGGTGTTGAGCAGGCCGGAGATGTCGCCCATGAACTGGTCGGGCACAATCACCTTGACGGTCATGATCGGTTCGAGCAGCACGGGGGTGGATTGTTCGATGGCCAAGTGCAGCGCACGTGAGCCGGCAATCTTGAAGGCGACTTCGGAGGAGTCGACGTCGTGGTACGAGCCGTCGTATAGCTCGACCTGCACGTTGATGACTTCCGACCCGACCAACGGGCCTTTTTCCAGACCCTCGACAAAGCCTTTTTCGCAGGCGGTAATGAAGCCGCCGGGGATCGCGCCGCCGACAATCTTGTTGAGGAACCAGTTTTCGTCGGCGGGGTCTTTCGGGCGGATGCGGATGTAGCACTCGCCGTATTGGCCGCGGCCGCCGGACTGCTTCTTGTGACGGTACTTGGCAATTGCCTTCTTGCGGATCGTCTCCTTATAAGGGATGCGCGGCCGGTGCGTCTCCAATGCAACGTTGTGGCGGTTCTTCAACCGTTCGATGACGATGGAGAGATGGATGTCTCCCATCGCCCACAGGAGCATCTCCTTCGTCACCGGATCACGCTCGA
>DAOVNC010000211.1 GCA_030630445.1 Kiritimatiellales bacterium
CGGATCAAACCCCGCGTCCATGGCCCTTTCAGGAATCTGGACCTTGTCCTTTTCCATGGTTGACCCAAAGGCATCCCCGAACCATGGATAGACATCCCGTCCGGCGGCGATACTCCACAGCCATGCCGTCGAGTGGGCATCCCATTTGGAACCCTCTTTGTTTAGAAGCGCGTATTTTAAAAGGTTGTAGTTCTTCCAGATACCCTCTCCGTACTCGCGGATCATCAGGTCGATGAACATGTAGTATTTGTGATCGCTTCGGGTGTGCGCCAGATCGATCCCGCCCAAGTCCTGGTTCTTGAGATAACCCATAAGCCTGCGGGTTACGGAGTCGCCGTGTTTCTGGCCATGGTGGCGATGCAAAACAAGGTTGTTGAAGATAAAGGCGCTGGCTTCTTCTCCAATCGTCTCGCAGAAAGGAAAACTCCAGGCATGCCCCATCTCATGCGAAAACATGCCGAGGTGCACCTGCCAGTCATCCTTCAGCGCCGGAGGCAAATCAACCGCCGAGCCCTGCGGCAACAAGAATCCGGCGCCGATACAGGGCAAGTATTTCAACTGGAACAAAATATCTTCCGGCACATAGTTGATATCGTCCGGGTTCCCGCCGGGAACACCGCCACCATAGACCTTGCCATCGTTCCATAGCTCTTTGCCGTCGCCAAGAATCTTAAAGCCGACACTTCCGGAGGAGCGGTCGCTACAGCCCGCATGGGAAACAAACCTTTTATATTTTCCGGCGGCATCAAAGCTCATGCGTCCATTCGCGTGCAGGAATATGCCGTTTGAAAATGTCTTTCCGCCAATCGAGAGAGGAGTTCCATCAGCATAGGTGTCCTGCAAGGCCCTGCCATAGCCGGGTCTCACCTCTTTGGCATCGTCCAGCTCCAATTTGGTCTTCCGCCCGGATGAGTTGATCAAGAAGTTATCGGCAAAAATGCTGTGGTCGGAGCCATTGCCATTGCCGCCATCGGTGGCCACCAAGGTTAATGTCTTCACCCCTGATATATCGATATCAATCGCGACACCGAGTTGCCCCTCTGCTTTTCGATTGGCAAGCTCGTTAATCTGGGCGGCTTTTTGGACTTCATCCAAGCCGGTTATTTGGGTCAGGTATTTCACGGTTTCCCGGTAGGCCCTGATATCGCTCTCAATATACATTTTTGAATATTCATTGTGATGGATTCGCAAACCGTCTTTGGTGGTCTTGACCAGATCCCAGCGGTAGCCATCGCTAAACTGCCATCCGCCACCTCCCTTGACCGGATCAACTTGCTTGCTCTTGCTGATATACCCAACCAACCTGCGCATGATTTCAGCATGCGGCTCGACCTGATTTATCGCCGCGTCGTAAAGCCGGGCGGTGTCGCTAACAATGATTCCCTTTCCATATTTGCGCACCATGACAACGGGGAACCCTTTCTCGTTCGCATAAATGGTTTTCCACTGTTTCGGATCAAGCGGCTGTAGATTGGGAAGGTTCTGGCCTGCACCCTTGATTTCTGGCCATGCAGGTGAAGCGAGGCGCTTATCGGGGTATATCCCCCGCTCAGCACGCTTTGCACGGCCATTGGCTTTGCCGCTCAGCGGTTCTCCATTAAAATGGACATCCTGGGTGGCCTTGGCCCAGCCCACCTTAACCGAAAACGCATCGTCCAAAAGCACACGTCCCTTTTTTCCGGCATTCGTGACCAAGCGTGGATCAAACCAGACGCTCCCGTCGGAACCATTGCCGTCGCCGCCGTCAGTCGCAACCAAACGCAACGTGCGAACTCCTTTAACATCAACCTCTATTTCGCGGCGTTGCCCGGCGCGCAACACATCGGTTCCATAAAGGAGCTTGTCATCACCGTACACCTCGAACGTCACCGATCCGCCACTGTTGCCCCACATCCCAACGGTTGACTGGAAACTTTTATACTTTCCGCCAAGTTCATAAACCAATTCACTGGGCGCATGCGCGGAGATGCCCCAGTTCGCGGGATCCTTGCTCAACGGCGCCCCTTCATCCTTCAGCCCGAAAGCGGCCAGGAAGCTTTTCAGGGACTCGGCATAAACCCCGTCGGTTTTTACGCCAAGGTAGAGTCCCCCGCCTTGCTTTACATAATCCAAGAGATAAGGGGCATCCTTGGGGAGATAGGGCATCTTTCCATCCATCAAAACCACAAGCGCATTGATCGGTTCAAGGTTGAGTTTGTGGATGGTTTGACAACTGGTCAGGCAATTGATCCCCGGAAAAACATCACTTTGGGTTCTGCTCGCATTGGAGAGGTTGAATGAATAGTCGTGGCTGCAATCAACCAGCAGGTTGATCACTTGGCCGTCATTCCCTTTTTTTGGCGCGCCTTCAACCGCACAGCTAAAAATCAAAGCCAACGATACCGTCGCCGCTGTAATAGTCCTTGGATTCATCCTATTCCCTTTTAGCATCCGTGGGCGGCACTTCTGCCCATGGTTAAAAAATCATGCGTGGCTCCTTCGCCTGCAACCAGCGATCAGGATTCCACACTATACAAATAAACGAATGATTAATCACATCGTGGACAGGTGCCGCAAGCCAAGGCTTTCCTCGGCACACAACGCCTACAGCAAGTTTTTTAGGCGGGCGTGGTTGTCCAGAATCCGCTTTCCCAGCGCCTGGACATGGGAATCGTCGGGAACGCGGAGAACCACAGATGAGAGTAGCATGAGCAACGCCTCGAAATCGCTGATACGGATCTGCTCCGGTGCGATCTTTTCGGTACCCATGTTATGGTAGTTTCCGAGCGGCAAACAGACCGCACACGTTTTGTACCCCATCAAGGCCAACCCCGTCGACTCCGTGCTTCCGCCAGGCATGAGCGATTCGCTATATTTCAGATGCGCAGTCTCCTTGCTTTCCTGCAACGCCCGTACCGCCAGCCGAAGTTGTGCCGTCAGGTCCGGATCAAATATGCTCGAACGATCCCCTACCCGAACCACCGCGCCCTGCCCCATCGGGGCCGATGGCTGCGCCATGGAAGCCTCAATGCCCAGCACCGGCCACGAGGGATCAATGGTTCCCGCCTTCGCGGCGGAAATTGCGCCGACAAACCCGACCTCTTCCGCACGGGTGAGCAAGCCATAAACCTTGCGGGAAGAACCCGCCTGCCTGAGCCGCGCAAGAGTCAGAAGAATGGCGGCCACGCCGCAAAGATCATCGGCAACCCGCACGTTCAAACGATCGCCGTTCTTCCTCCAAGGAGGCAGATCCCACATGCCGAGTGTGCCTTCCGGCAGATCAATATTTTGATCCAGCTCGATCCGGCACCGCAGAAAACCGGTTTCCGAATCCTTTTGCACAGAGAGTACCGTTCCTTTGATGAAAGCCCCATCCGCAGGAATGAAGCGTATTCTGGCCCCGGGAAAATATTCCTTCCGGACACCGCCGCGAAACCAGGCATAGGCCATCTTTCCGCGCCGCTTGATGAAAGCGAATCCCGGATGGTCCATGTGCGCCTGCAACACCCATGGCGGACCCTTTTGACGCCCCCGCCCGGGATATTCCAGCAGAATGTTTCCATGACGGTCCGGCTTGAACCTGATCCCGTTCTGCCTGGCCCACTCCCGGACATAGTCCTGAACCGCCGCCTCGCAAAATGGTGCAGTCGGCAATGAAACCACTTCCTTGAGAAGGTGTATTTCCCCCAGGGCAAGCAACATGTCAGGCTTCCGCTTTGGGGTATGAACCGAGAACGGTCATGAGCGAGCAGTGCTCTTGCAATTCTTCGAGGGCGCGGGAAACCTCGGAACCTTCGGCGTGGCCGTCGATGTCGACGAAGAAGTAGTATTCCCACGCCTTGTTCTTGCTGGGGCGCGACTCGATCTTGGTCATGTTGATGTTGTCGGTCTTGAAGACGGAGAGCGCGTCGTAGAGCGCGCCGACCTTGTGCTTCACGCCAAAGACGATCGAGGTCTTGTCGCTGCCGGTCGCCGGGCCATATTTCGGTGCAATGACAAGGAAGCGGGTGGTGTTGCCCTGCATGTCCTGGATATTTTCGGCGAGCACTTCAATTTCGTACATATCGCTCGCCATGACGCTGGCGATGGCCGCCGCGCCGGGCGTTTCGAGGGCAAGCTGCACCGCCTTGGTGGTGCTTTCCACCGGGGAGAGCTTCACGTTGGGCATATTGGCGTTCAGCCAACTGCGGCACTGCCCGAAGACCTCCTGCTTGCTGAAGATCAGGGAGACTTCCTCTTTGGGCCGACTCGCCAAAAGGGTCAACGAAATCGGCAAATAGATTTCCGCGCAGATTTTCAGCGGGGTCGTTGCGAATTGGTCGAAAGTATGTGTAACGGCGCCCTCGGTCGAGTTTTCGACCGGTACCACGCCATAGTCGGCCGAGCGGTTCTGCACACGATCAAATACTTCGCTGATCGTTCCCGTGGGAATATAGTCGACGCTTACGCCGAACTTGTTGCGCGCCGCCTGATGCGTGAACGTCGCCTCGGGGCCGAGGTAGGCAATCTTCATCTCGGTTTCAAGCGCCAGCGCGGCCGACATGATCTCGCGATAGATCGCGTGCGCCGACTCCTCCGGTAACGGCCCTTCGTTCAGTCGCTTGATTTTATCGAAAACCGCACGTTCACGTGCCGGAACATAGATTTCCGAACCTGCTTTCTTCTTCTCTTCGCCAATGCTCAGCACCACGTTGATACGCTCGTTCAACAGACGGATGATACCCTCATCGAGGCTGTCGATTTGTTCTCTCAGGTCATCGAGATTCATTTTTCCGTTCCCTCCTCTGCAGCCTCTTCCGAAGTCTGGATCTCCTCGTCGAGCGCGGCAACCGATTCGTCCTCCGCCGCCTCGGCCTCGGCAACTGCCTCGGCTAAATTGGCTGCATCTTCGCCCAGCTCCTTCTCCATTTCCGGAAAGGTTTCCGTGCTCTGTTTTTTCCCTTCCGCCGGCATGGCGCGCTTGAGTTCCGAGCTGCCCGGAAGGTCGTCGATCGTGTTGATGCCGAAGTGCTCCAGAAACTTTTGGGTCGTTCCGAACAGCCACGGTCGGCCGGGCAGTTCGCTACGGCGGACAACACGCACGAGCTGCATATCGATCAGCTTGCGCAGTACGGCATCCACCGACACCCCGCGCACCTCCTCGATTTCCGAGCGCAGGCACGGTTGGCGATAGGCCCCGATAGCCAGAGTTTCGAGCGCGGGCTTGGAGAGGCGCATCGTCTGGTTCTTTTCCAGCAGCGCGCGCACAAACGGACCGCAGGCGGCATCGTTCTGCAACCGGTAGGCTTCCGCCACCTTGGCCACATCAAGCCCCAGCTTAGCTTTTTCAAATTCTTCCTGAAGCTCTTCAAGCGCTCCCTCGATCTGCTTGTCGGTCGCCTTGGCATACTGCTCGTACGGCCCGGCAAATCCATTGCCGGTTTCGATCATCGCCTTGCGCATGCGCTTGATCGTCAGTGGCTCCTTTGCCGCAAACAGCAAGGCACCGACAATCTGTTTCAACTCTGGAAGTACATCAATCGTGCTTTCGCTCATTCCTCACACTCCAGTTTTTTCCGACAAAATGATTGCGGACAAAATGATTTTCCGAACTTCCGTAGCCATGGATTATTTTGTCCAAAATCATTTTATCAAATCCGCGTTAGAATAATTCCTGTTCTTCCGGCTCATCAGGCTCGGGCGGGATTTCCTCCGGGTCGCAGGGCTCGACCATAATATTGCCGAAATGGTCGTCCTGAACCGCCGCAATCCGGTTTAGTTTTATCAACTCGAGCACGGCAAGAAAAGTACAGACAATCTCCTGCCTGGATCTCATGCCCGTGAACAGATCGGTAATACTCAACCGTTTTGCAATCTTCAGGTTTTCGACAATATAGGTCACCTTCTGCGAAACGGTATATTCCTCCGCAAAGATTTCCTGGAGATCCTCCTCCTGCACCCGGCCCAGCGCATCGTTCAGTGACGAGATCAGATCGAAGATGCTCGCATCGCGAAGATCCACATCCGGCGGCGCACCCAGCTCAACGTGCTCGCTCTCGCGGCCAAACACGTTTTCCATCTGCACTTCAAGGTCTTCGAGATGGTCGGCGGCATCCTTGAACTTCTTGTATTCCACCAACTGGCGGACGAGATCCCAGCGCGGATCCTCCTCGTCCTCCTCGTCCATGTCCTTGCGCTCATCCACCGGCAGCAGCATGCGGCTCTTGATCAACATCAGCGTCGCCGACATTACGATGAAGTCGCCCGCAATGTTCAGGTCGAGCACCTTCATCAACTGCAGATACTCCATGTACTGGTCGGTAACGCGCCCAATCGGAATATCGTAGATATCGACCTCATCCTTCTTGATCAGGTACAAAAGCAGATCGAGCGGCCCCTCGAAAACCTCGAGCGAGACCTTGTAGTCATCTTTAATTAAATCCATTTGGTTATTCACATTCGTTCGAATTAAACA
>DAOVNC010000063.1 GCA_030630445.1 Kiritimatiellales bacterium
CTGCCGCCCGTGCAAGGGAATCGCGTGCAGCTCCAGCAAGTCGTGCTCAACCTGATTTTGAATGCATGCGAAGCGGTCGAGGCGCTGGAGCCTGTACGGAGAAAGATCGAGGTGCACACCAGCCACGATCCGGAACATGGCGTTCAAATCGTGGTGCGAGACTATGGGTGTGGCTTTTCGGAGCAGCACAAAGCGAAGCTCTTCGAGCGTTTCTTTACCACGAAAGAAACCGGGCTGGGAATGGGTTTGGCAATCACCCGCACGATCATTCAGCGGCACGGAGGACGGTTGTGGGCTGAAAATAACCCGGATCATGGGGCAACGTTCTCATTTGCGCTGCCGGTTGAGGGGGAAGGCAACGAATGCTGAGCGAAACCCATCCAACCCTGTTTATCGTAGACGACGATGCCTCCGTACGCAAAGGCGTTGGGCGTTTCCTTCAATCGGCCGGTTTCTCGACCAAGCTCTTTGCCTCGTCGCAAGAGTTCCTTGAGTACGAGCGGTCGGATGGGCCGAGCTGCCTGGTGCTCGATGTGCAGATGCCCGGCCTGAACGGCCTGGAGCTTCAAGAGGAAATGGCCGCGCGCGGCATCTCTATCCCCATCATCTTCATCACCGGGCACGGCGATATTCCCATGACGGTCAAGGCCATGAAGTCGGGGGCCATCGATTTCCTCCCGAAGCCTTTTGAGGATGAAATGCTGTTGTCCTCCATCGATAAAGCGTTGGAAAAGGATCTCTGTGATCGCCGCAAACAAGGCGAGAAGGAATCGATCCTTGGGCGGTTGGATAAATTGACCAAACGCGAGCGGCAGGTGTTTGACCTTGTCATCACGGGGCTGTTGAACAAGCAGATTGCCGGGGAACTCGGTGCCGCCGTAAAAACCATCAAGGTGCACCGCGGGCGCGTGATGCGGAAACTGGAAGTAGTGTCGGTGGCCGAACTCGTCCATCTCGCCGAACAGGCCCACGTGTATCCCACCCCATCCGCAGTCTAACCGCTGGCATACGACTTAGGTCTAATTGCCATCCGGGGAAAACCCTGCTTATCTCGGTCGATTCGAAGAAGGCAACCCCTATGACCCCTGCACAAATAACCGTCGCCATCGTGGATGACGACCCCTCGGTTCGAAAGGCGCTCAAGCGCTTGTTGAAGTCTGTTGGCATGGCGACCCAAGCCTATCCTTCTGCCGAGGATTTTCTTCACTCTGCGGCAGTCCATGCATGCACGTGCATGGTGCTGGACATTCACATGCCCGGTATGAGCGGCCTTGAGCTTCAGGTTGAACTGGCGCGGCGGGAAACCAAGATACCGATTGTGTTCATCACCGCACACCATGATGACGGTTTGCGGAACCAGGCCCTGAACGGGGGTGCGACGGCTTTTCTGCCGAAGCCCTTCGATGAAACGGAGCTGGTCGAGGCGATCAAAGCCACGTTGTGACTTTTTCAGACAATTGATAAGGGTTGCTCCGGCTCGATTCCAAGGAACCAAGCGTTGAATGGATAAATGCTTTATACGCAATTAAGCTGAACAGTATTCTAACCACAGAATACACGGAACTGATTCTCCGCATTTTTCTTCCGTGTATTCGGTGTATTCCGTGGTTCATACAATACGAATCAAGTTGATTCATATTATCCCTTTAAAGAAGAGCCGTTCAATCAACTTCACCGAGGAATGTCCGTACGACCAAGGTCCTATTGTGGTGTCGCAGAGTTTCATGATAAGTATTCCGTTCATCGGGCGATAATTGACTTTTTGAGGGAACTAGCAGGCCGTCATGGAGTCCATTCTCGCGGAGTATGGATAGTTGTATAAGGAGAAGAAGAGATGAAGTTATCTAGGATTACCGCAGTAGTTTTTACCGCCCTCGTTTGCATGGCGGGCACGTCCCTTGCGAAGGAGAAACCCAACATTCTCATCATCTGGGGCGACGACATCGGCGTCGGAAACATTAGCAGCTATACCTTTGGAATGGTCGGCTACAAGACGCCCAATATTGACCGCATCGCCGACGAAGGCATGATGTGCACCGACTATTATGGTGAACAAAGCTGCACGGCGGGCCGCGCCTCGTTCATGACGGGGCAGAGCGTATTCCGCACCGGCCTCTCCAAGGTGGGGCTTCCGGGAGCCAAGGAAGGCATTAATACACTGGATCCAACCATGGCCGTCCTGCTTAAAGATCAAGGCTACGCCACCGGACAGTTTGGAAAAAACCACTTTGGCGACCGCGACGAGCATCTACCCACCAACCACGGGTTCGATGAATTCCTCGGCAACCTCTACCATCTTAACGCGGAGGAAGAACCCGAAAACGAGGACTATCCGAAAGACCCGGAGTTCCATAAAAAATTCGGACCGCGCGGGGTCATTAAATCCTCCGCCGATGGAAAGATCGAGGATACCGGCCCGCTGACCAAGAAACGGATGGAAACCATTGACGACGAAACCATCGCCGCCGCAACCGACTTCATCAAGCGCCAGAACGCCGCCGGCAAACCCTGGTTTGTATGGTGGAATGGAACGCGCATGCACTTCCGCACCCACGTGAAAGCCGAACTGCGCGGCATTTCCGGGCAGGATGAATATGCCGACGGCATGGTTGAACACGATATGCATGTGGGCCAGCTCCTGAAACTGCTGGATGACCTCGGCATCGCCGACAATACCATTGTCCAATATTCAACCGATAACGGCCCGCACAAAAACAGCTGGCCCGATGCCGCCGTCAACCCCTTCCATGGTGAAAAGAACACCAACTGGGAAGGCGGATGGCGCGTGCCCTGCATGCTTCGTTGGCCCGGCGTTGTGAAGCCCGGTTCCATAAGCACAGAAATCGTCCACCACATGGACTGGGTCCCGACCTTCCTCGCCGCTGCCGGGAAACCCGGCATCAAGGAAGACCTGCTGGATGGCTATACCTCCAAGGCACTGGGCCGCGACTACAAAGTGCACCTCGATGGCTACGATATCACAGCCCACCTGAAGGATCCGGACCACGTGGAAAGCCCGCGCAACGAAATCTTCTACTTCTCCGACGATGGCGACCTGACGGCCCTGCGCTACCAGGATTGGAAGATGATCTTCATGGAGCAAAAGACCCCAGGTGGATTACGTGTCTGGATGGATCCCTTTATTCCTCTTCGTGTGCCGCTCATTTTTAATCTGCGCCGCGACCCCTACGAACAGGCCATCATCACCTCCAACACCTACTACGACTGGATGATGGATCGTATTTACCTACTGGTGCCGGCCCAAACCTATGTCGGCAAATTCCTAAGTACCTTTAAGGAATATCCTCCGCGCATGAAACCCGCCAGCTTCAGTCTGGACAAGGTGATGGAAGTCATGGAAAAAGGGGCGACGGGCTCGCACTAAAAACATCCGTAAAAAACCAAAACCGCCCCGAAATATCGGGGCGGTTTTATTTTGGAGAAATACAATGAAAGCACAGATCCTGCTCAGCGCCCTCGTCCTCTCCGTCTCATCCGTCCTCGCCAACAATCCCTTGCCCTCTTGGAACGATGGGGCCGCCCGGCAATCCATCGTCGAATTTGTCCAGGCCACGACCACTGCAGGTTCCGCCGACTATGTCCCCCCCGCCGAACGCATCGCCGTGTTCGATAACGACGGGACCCTCTGGAGCGAGCAACCGATGTATGCGCAGCTCGTCTTTATCTTCGACCGCATCAAGAAGTTGGCCCCGCAACACCCAGAGTGGAACGAGCAAGAACCCTTTGCATCGATCTTGAAAGGCGACATCCATAAAGCCCTGGCCGGTGGGACGCCTGCGCTTCTTAAAATGGCCATGGCCACCCACGCGGGAACGACCACCGAAGAGTTTGAGCAGATTGCCTCCGAATGGATCGCCACCGCCCGGCATCCGCAGACCGGACGGCCCTACACCGAAATGGTCTACCAACCCATGCTTGAGCTGCTCGACTATCTGCGTGCCAACGACTTCAAGACCTTTATCGTATCCGGCGGCGGCATTGAATTCATGCGTCCGTGGGTGGAAAAAGTCTATGGCATTCCGCCCGAGCAGGTGGTCGGAAGCAGCATTAAGACAAAATATGAAGTGCACGATGGAAAGCCCGTGATTGTGCGCCTTGCGGAACTCAACTTTAACGATGACAAGGAAGGAAAGCCCGTCGCCATCAACCGGTATATCGGTCGCCGCCCCCTCATGGCGTTTGGCAACTCCGACGGCGATTTCCAGATGCTCGAATGGACGACCGCAGGGAAAGGCAAACGGTTGGCCGTCTATATCCACCACGACGATGCAAAGCGTGAAGTAGCCTACGACCGCAACTCCCACATCGGTCGACTTGCCCGCGGCCTCGACGAGGCCCCCCAGCGCGGATGGACGGTCGTCAGCATGAAAGCGGACTGGAAAGTGATATTGAAAAAGAGATAAAATAGGAGGGGTAGATCATGGTTTTTGATCCTGAAATCATCACCCAGGCCATCATTTCCCTAGTGGTTATCACGACCCCGTTCGACCCGGTGAAGATCCTGTTCTTCAACCAGGCCATTGCGGACCCGCCGTGCAATCGAACGATATCGGCGCTGCGTGTCATGCTTTATGTGGCTCTCATCATCGGCGGCACGGCCGTGATTGGGCGGCAAATCCTCCACCTGCTGGATATCAATCTGGATGCCTTCCGAACCGTTGGTGGCCTGATGATTGCCGCCATGGGGTTCGAGATGCTGTATGGCGGCGGCGGGACGCACCCCCAAGGTGAAAAGCGACGAAAAAATGGCCCGGACGAAGAGGATACACTGGCGATTCCGCTCACCTTGCCGCTGATCGCCGGTCCGGGGGCTATTGCAACGACCATTGCCATTTCGTCCCAAGGAACCCAGCATGAAGGGCTCATTGCGGCGCTGATCGGAGGGGGTATTGTTGCGGTGATCACCTTTGTCTCCTTTGCATGGCTCGGCAAAAGGGCCGCCAAAATAAAAGCCAGCTCCATGGCCCTTTTTGCTCGGCTCGGCGGTTTGCTACTCGCCACCATCGGCGTGCAGATGTTGCTCTCCGGTTTGAAGAACTTTTTTGCCTGACGTGACGTCCTCGGTTCGTGATGCCTATTTCGCGCTAGAGCAATTCATGGTTGTGACGCCGCACGGAACGGTTTCGTAGAAGCGACGTCCTCGTCGCTTGACCGTACACAAAGAACGCGACGAGGACGTCGCGTCTACGACATTTCATTCATGAATCACCACAAAATTCCCAGAAGAACCGGTTTTTCCAGATCGTTTGTGCCCAGACGCCAGGGGCTCGTTGACCAGGGCCGGATTGCGAACAGAGGCTTCGGCTAGAATTCAAAGCCTTTCTGTTTCAATTGTTTCTTCAAATCTTCAACCGCGCTTTGCGCCTGCTGATAGCACGAGTCGATTTTATTGAATTCCAGCACGCGAACATCTTTGATCCGGCATTGAACATAGATATCGGCTTGCACTTGTTTTCGCTTTTGTTCCATCACTTGCTCAACGAGCATGTCGAACATGCCGAGCCCGGCATCCACGATGCCGGGAACCTTGTGTTTCGATGGGGTGTGAAGGGGAGCGATATCAATGGCAATGGTGGTGTCGCATTGTTCCATGAGCATGTCGTAGGGGACATTGTTGACGAGGCCGCCGTCGACCAGGATGCGTCCGTCGAGTTCAACGGGGGAAAAGACGCCGGGAATCGACATGCTGGCTTTGATTGCGGGCAGTAGTTTCCCCGAGCTTATGGCCACCTCTTCCCCGCTCCAAAAATCGGTGGAAACCGCGTAAAACGGGATTTTAAGCTCCTCAAAGGTTTCCACTCCGATTTGTTCGACTAGGAATTCCAGAAAACGATCGACGTTCACCAATCCGCCGCGTCTTTTTTCAGAACGGACTACACCCATTCCTTTGATGAGGTTGCCGATTTTTCGGAGAGCGTCGCGGAATCCCGTTTTCTTGGTGAGATGGAACTGATCGATAATAGAGCGGATCTCTGCGCCTGATTTTCCGCTGGCATAGAGTGCCCCGATAATGGCGCCAATGCTGGTACCGGAAATTGCCGAGGGTCTGATGCCCGCCGTGTCGATCACTTCAAGTATAGGAATGTGTGCAAATCCGCGCGCGCCGCCGCCCCCTAATGCCAAGCCGATGGTCTTCATCTTTTTCTCCAGATAGTTAAACAGTGGATTGAGTGGCGGAGATTATTGCACCGGTGCCGACAGGCGGGCAAGGCGCATGGCCAGTTTAAACCAGAAAGATTTATCATTCACGTCTGCATCGGTCATGAGTCGCGAGTTTTTGAAATCGTCTTCGAACATCTGTTCCACTTCGGTGGCAAAGGCGGCATCGTGGACGAAGGCGGTGATTTCAAAGTTGAGCCGGAAGGAGCGGTTGTCCAGGTTGGCGGTGCCGATGGTGGAAACCCGATCGTCGATCAACATGGTTTTCTGATGGAGAAACCCGTTGGTGTAGCGGTAGATCTTTGCTCCGGTTGTGGTGGCCTCTTTGTAGAACGAGAAGGCGCAGAGGTAAACCGTTAGATGATCGGGGGTGTCGGGAATCAGAATGCGCACATCCACCCCGCGCAGGGCGGCGAGCTGAATCGCGGTCACAACCGCTTCATCTGGAACAAAGTAGGGACTTGCAATCCAGATGCGTTTTTCGGCGGAATTAATGGCGTGCACAAACATGAGCGTAGCCGTTGCGTGTTCATCGGCCGGGCCGGAAGAGACCACCAGTACAGATTGGTTTTGGTTCCTTGATGCTTCGGGTTTCCAGTTAAGCTCGGTCAGCAGCTGCTCGCTGGCCCAGTTCCAGTCGGAAGCAAACGAGAGCTGTGCCGCCAGCACCGCCGGGCCCTCGATGCGGAGGTGGGTATCCCGCCAATGCCCGAACGTTGGATCTTTCCCCAGATATTCGTCGCCCACATTGTGCCCGCCAATCCATGCGGTTTTTCCATCGACCACCACAATTTTACGATGGTTTCGGAAGTTGATCTGAAAGTGGTTGCGCGGCCCCTTTTGAGTGTTAAAGGCATAAACCTCCACGCCGGCATTGCTTAGTTCCTGCTTGTAGGATTTGGGCAGGTCGTGCGATCCAATTTCATCATACAAAAAATAGACGTGAAGTCCCTGTCGCGCTTTGTCGATCAGGATATCCTTTGCCGCACGTCCGATTTCATCGTCGTGGACGATATAAAATTGAAACAGGATATATTCCTTGGCTTCATTCATGCCCTGGAGGATGCTCGCGAAGGTGGCCTCTCCATCCACTAAAAGCTTAACGTCATTGCCGCTGAGCAACGGGAGGTCGGCCAGTTGCTGTGCGACGCGATCCGCCCCGCGTGTTTTTGATTCATCCTCGGCGAATGGGGCTAGCTCCTGATGCAATGCGTTGAACCGATCGGCCATCTCCTCGTGCGCCAACTGCCGGGCTGTGACGTAGCCGTTGAAGTGGCTCCTTCCCAAAAACCAGTAGGCGGGTACCGACACGTATGGAATGGTGTTGAGCGAGATCAACCAAGCGACGGAACCCTGCGGTGTGCGGGCCTCCATGACCGCCGAGATGGACGTCAGGAAGCCCATCACATGAGCCGTTATGACCATAACCACCCAACCCTTGATCTTCTTGGTTTTTAGACGAGGTTTTTTTGACTTCCGGTTGTGCATGGCTTTGCCTCTTGCCGCTGGCTGGGGTCGGTCGGGACCTTAGTACTCTGTAATTTATAAATATTCGGATGTACAAACCACTAATTTTCACTAATCAACACTAATTTTATTGGAGAACCAAAGGTAGATTAGTGTGAATTAGTGGTTCAAAAATAGGCCCCATAAAATACGAAGTTTTAGACCATACAGTGTACTCGTTTTTTTTACAGGAATTGAAGGTTGAGGGCGAAGAAGATTTGCCAATCCGGGTAGTTTGCTCCTTTGTCCGCAACAGAGAATTGAGGTTCGATGAAGGTGTTGTAGACGACCTTTCCTTTCTTTATCACCTTGCCGATACCTACACCGATCGGAACGCTGTAGGTATCGTTCTCAAAGTTGTAGATCCAAATAGGGGCAGCGCGCAGATAGACCCCTTTGCCCAGTTGATAAAACATAAAGGGTTGAAAAGTACCCACATGGACATCGTTGGCATTGCTCGCACCCGCAAAGCTGTGTTGCCAGGTCAGCAGATATCCTTTTTGAAATGTTGGGCTTCGACCATCGAACACCACATGGGCCAACCCCCCAGACCATTTTCGGCTCCCCAGAAGCGACGGAGATGCGGTCGGAGCTGTTAGCAGCGGACCTAGGCCGACGCTTACGGCGGGGTTTTTGGTTTTAAAAAGATAGGCGCCAAAAATATTGAAATCACCCAATCCCGTCTCGTGGGTCGCAGGCGTGTCAAGGGTCACAATCGGGAGCGAGGCGCGGATAAGCCAGTCGCCTTGGCCAATTTTTACGGGTTGGGCGTAGCGAAACCAGAATTGGTTTGCAGTACCGTCTTCGATCCCCGTCAGTTCGCCAATGTAGTAGTTCTGGATGTTGAAGGCCTTCATATTGGCAAGGGGATTATTGGCCTGGGCGGCGGCATTCGCCTGGGTCTCCTTCGTTGCTTCCTCTGAAAAACCACTCAGCGATAGTGCTGCGAATGCGAGCACGGCTACACTCCATTTTTTATTCATGATATACTCCTTTTTTTAGTTAAGCGTCATTTCCTTTTGTATTCATTGCTCCATGCGAACGTATCCTCGAACTCCCGTATCATGTTTTCTTTATCATGAAATTCGAGGGTTTTTGCGTACGACCAAGGTCCTATTGCGAGAATCATGGTTTTGCTGTTTTATCCCTGCAACTGCGGGTTTTGAATGAGAGGCCTATGCGGGCTGGGCGCTCGAACTCGCGCTGGCGTACGTGGAAGACGCCGAATTGGCCATTCTCGAAGCCGTCGGGTCGCGCATGTTGGCCGACGATGCCGTCGCAGAGCAACTCTAACCGACGAATACAAACAAACCGCCATGCCGGGGCGAGCAGTCCGCTCGCTCCCGGATGGCCCATTAAGGAGAGAAAAAATGGCAGACCCAGTAACCGAAATCCTAAAAGCACTTAAAAAACAGCGCGATGAAATCGCTGTGCAGGTGAACCTCGGAAAGGCCGAAGCAAAGGATGAATGGAAGAAACTTGAGACCAAGTTTGAAACCCTGACAAGCGATGCAAAGCAACGCACGCAGCCTTTGTCTGGTGCCGTTGAAGACGCGGCGGGCTCGGCGGGTTCCCAAGCGAAAAAAGTCACGAATGCGGCGCTCGATCTGGCTGCAAAAGAGCTGCTGGACGGATACACCAAACTAAAGACGCTCTTGAATTCTTAGCGACCCATCGCTCTGCCAAACTCGAAACCGGATACGTGTGACGTGCACCGTGCGACACCGTGTCCGGGTCGTGATCATAAGGACAACCATGAAATTTAACGAGATTCCCCAAATTCACCGAAATGCGCGGCGGGCGAAAGAAATCCTCAGTATTTTGGCGAAGTATGGGTTGGCCCAGTGGCTTCGTGACAGCGATCCCGGATTTCTAAAGTCTCGCTTTGTCAGTTATGATGGCGAGAAACTACAGGGTCTATCTCAGGAAGTGCGCATTCGCATGGCCCTGACCGAGTTGGGAACCACGTTCATCAAGTTGGGCCAAATGCTCAGCACACGGGCGGATCTCATAAGTCCAGAGCTGGCTGCCGAACTCGGGAAGCTCCAGCAGGACACGCCCGCCGACTCACCAGAGGTTGTTCGAGAAACAATCATGGCAGAGCTAGGAAAGCCGCCTGAAGAAATCTACGCCTCGTTCACGGATACACCGCTCGCCTCCGCATCCATCGGGCAGGTGCACCTTGCAACGCTCCCTGGCGGAGAAGAGGTGGTCGTTAAGATCCAGCACGCCGGTATTGCGGATACGATCGAGAAAGATCTGGATATCCTCCTGGCTCTGGGACGGGCATCCGAAAAACTCAACGAAGAGATCCGCCTTTACCAACCGTCCCTCGTGCTGGCGGAGTTCCGCAAAAACCTGCTTCGCGAGCTGGATTATAAACGCGAGAGAAGCAATCTGCAGGCCTTCACCCGCAACTTTGAAAAAGACGAAACCGTTCATATCCCCGTGGCCTATCCGGAGTTCAGCAACTTCAAGGTACTGACCATGGAGAAGCTGGAAGGATTCAGC
This sequence comes from Kiritimatiellales bacterium, assembly GCA_030630445.1. Taxonomy (GTDB): domain Bacteria; phylum Verrucomicrobiota; class Kiritimatiellia; order Kiritimatiellales; family Pontiellaceae; genus Pontiella. The sequence goes on from DAOVNC010000063.1 coordinate 10,198, forward strand.
CTCGCCAAGTCGGAGCTCTTGGAAGCCGAGCATATCGATTGCAATGAGCTGGTCCGGCGCGGGGCCAACCTCTATCTTGAGATGATCTTCCGCGACGGATTTTATCATGCCGACCCCCATCCCGGTAACCTTTATGTGATGTCGGACAACGTCATCGGACTGATTGACTGCGGAATGGTGGGGCGACTTGACACAAAACCCCGCGAACTCTTCGAGAGCCTGCTCGAATCGTTTGTGCAAAAGGACGTTGAACAACTGACGGATACCTGCACAAAGCTCGGCATTGTACCGAAAGATCTCGATCGCGAGGCCTTGCAATCAGAGATCGAAGAGTTTATGTCAGAAAACCTCAGCAACTCGCTTGAGGATCTCGACATGAGTTCCTTATTCAATGATCTGACGTCAATCATTCGGAAGCACCGTATTGTTACGAAGCCGTCCATATCGCTGTTGATGAAGGTGCTAATTATGCTCGAAGGAACGGCGAGACTTTTAAACCCAAGCTTCAGTCTTTCGGAACTGGCCGAACCTTATTTTCACAAAATTGCGGAACGAAAATATGGTCCGGAGCGCCTGTTTCGACAACTGCAACGAAACATAAAAGATTGGGAAATCCTGATCAAATCCTTGCCTCGCGATCTTTCAAGCATGCTCGAACGCATCCGGCGAGGCACCTTCGACGTTAATCTCGAACATCGAAAACTCGATGTGGTGGTGAACCGAATGACGTACGGCATAATCACGGCGGCATTGTTTCTCGGTTCATCGTTGCTTATGGCCCAGAACATCCAACCTATCGCATGGGGAATGTCGGTTCCCGGAGCCGTTGGCACGGTGCTTTCCCTCATCATGGGGTACCGCCTCGTTCGCTCCATTGGACAATCTGGGGGTCTTAATTCTAAACCATGATCTTCAGATAGGTTTCTGCCACGCTAACCTCGTAACGTATGGGATAGTCACTCCAAACCTTCATCTCATTCTTTGACTCCGCCAACCTTTCGTCCTTAGATTTTGATAAAGAGTGCTGGTTCGTTTGTTTAGATCTCGGTTCTTTTTTGCTTCGTCGCCATCATGCTCTCCAGATTCAGTATTTGCGGAAGAGGTCTCGGCGTCATCAGCCTCAACCTCAACGTCGGGCTTTGCCCGAGTTGAATGCTTAACGCTGAACATTGAATGGACTTTGACATTGGATGTTATGGGGAAAAGGAAAACTAGAACACCTTCAGAAACGGATGGCTGGAACGAAAAGTGCCAAAGTGTACTTTTGTCACTTTAGGCGATGAGGATAGACTGTGCAGACATCAAAAATAGAACCATGGCGAGCTTGGATAGACACACATCACTTTGCAGTGCTGTTGTGTGCCTTGGGCATGATGATCTTTGCAGCACCAGTTGCCGGTGCATTGGGGTTTCCGAAACTGTTAACACGCTTGTTGATTTTATTCTGCTTCAGTTTCATGTTGCTGTCTGCAGTGTTTGCCATTAGCAGCTCGCGACGACATTTGATGATTGCAGCGATCCTGTCGATTCCTGCGGTGATCCTGCAGAGTGTCAGTGCATTACCCTCTTATGGCCGTAAGGCTTCTCTGTATGAACGGCTTCTATCAAATCCTCCTTCGAATATTGATACGCTGCTGCTGGAAGGTTCATCGATTGGTCGAATACGAGCGCACCAGCCTCGTGGTAACCACCAATCTGCCCTTCGAGTCATGGACGGAAGTGCTCGGCTCCCAGCGGCTCACCGGCGCTTTGTTGGATCGGCTGACCCACCGGGTCCATATCCTCGAAGCCAATGGCGAAAG
>DAOVNC010000141.1 GCA_030630445.1 Kiritimatiellales bacterium
ATCCTGATCATCGACGACAGCTCCAAGGACAATACGTTCGACGTTGCAAGACGCTTCCAAGAGCAAAATAAAGCCCTTAATATCAAGGTGCTCTTCAATCCTGTCAACCAAGGCTATGGCGGCAACCAAAAACTGGGGTATCAATACGCCGTCAACAATGGGTTTGACGCCGTAGTCCTGCTCCATGGCGATGGACAATACGCTCCCGAGCTGATCGAAGATATTTTCTCCCCGATCCTCCGAGGAGAGGCCGATGCGGTTTTTGGCTCGCGCATGATGACCAAGGGGGCTGCGCGCAAAGGGGGCATGCCGCTCTACAAATTCATTGGAAACAAGATCCTCACCTTTCTGGAAAACCGCTTGCTCGGGGCAAACCTCTCCGAATTCCACTCCGGCTACCGCGCCTACTCCGTTGAAGCTCTCCGCCGCATCCCTTTCCAACACAACTCGCCCGACTTCCATTTCGACACGGAAATCATCATCCAGCTTCTGCTGGCGGAACAACGCATCCACGAAACGCCGATCCCCACATACTATGGGGATGAAATATGCCACGTAAACGGCATCAAATACGCATGGGACGTGCTGGTCGCATGCATGCAAAGCAACCTCCAGAAACTGTCCATTCTCTACCAGCGGAAATTCGACATCGAACAGGAGTCGAGCCACTATACTCTCAAGCTCGGCTACGAATCCTCCCACACTCTCGCCATCGACCGGGTTTCCAAGGATTCAAGCGTTCTGGACATTGGTGCCTGCGAAGGGCTCATCGCCGGGGAACTTAAGAAGAAAGGCTGCCGCGTTTGCGGCATCGATCAGTTACCGCTGAGGCATGAAGCCAACTTCGATGAATATACCCAGTGCGATCTAAACGCGCCTAAATTCCCTTTCGATATGGAATCCTTCGATTACATCCTCATGCTCGATATCATCGAACATCTGCAAAGCCCGGAAGCCTTCATGGATGCTCTCAGGGAGCAACTTAAACAAAACCCGGCAACCGTGGTGCTCACAACGCCCAACATAGCCTTTGCAATCGTCCGCCTTCAACTTCTGTTCGGCCAGTTCAACTATGGAAAAGCCGGAATTCTTGATATCACCCATTGTCGGCTTTTCACCTTCAAGACCCTGAAACATCTTGCCGAAGAGTGCGGCTATGTCCTCAAAAAAACCAAAGGCGTTCCGGTTCCCTTCCCCAAGGCCGTTGGCGACAATGCCCTCGGACATCTACTTCTAAGCATCAACAAGCTGCTGATTAAAATCAGTAAATCACTGTTTTCCTACCAGATCTATGCAGAACTCCAACCCACTCCTGTTGTTGGGAATATGCTGGAACACACCATCAGAACAAGTGCTGAAAAACCTACTGGATAAAATTATCCATCATGACAAAATTCCTAAACCACCTACTAGCACCTTGCGATACCGAACAAGAGCCGCGCAGTTGGCGCATCATCTACGGCATATTGCTGCTGACCGCCCTCGTGCTACTTCCTGTACTGAGTCAGGATGCGGGCATCTCCGCCGATGAGGGGCGCTACTACAGGCAAGCCCAAAAGGTATACGACTACTATGCATCTGGCGGAAAAGACAAATCCGCAATCACCCAGAAAGGCATCGACCCGCAACATTATAACAGCCAATCGTTCGATCTCCTGATGGTTGTGTTTGAAAAAACATTGAATCCGGCAGACCATTATCAAATGCGGCATTTTTTCAATGCCCTCAGTGGTTGGTTGGTGATCTTCATCACGTCGCTCTTCGTGGCTCGCTACTTTGGCTACCGGACAGCCACCCTGACTCTGGTTCTACTATTCATATCCCCGCGCCTACTGGGTCACTCCTACAACAATAACAAAGATATTCCCATCACAGCGGCTTTCGCCCTATCGACTTATTTCATGATGGCGTTCTTCCGCGACTACCCGAGGCGAAAGCTCCGAAATTCCTGTTGGATTGCACTGGCAGTCGCATCCGGCATCAGCCTTAGAATCGGAGCGATCATACTGGTACCCTACTACTTCCTCTTTGCCGGACTCTATTTTCTCTCCACAACGCCTTTTCGCCAAATCTTTAAGCCTGAAGCGCTTCGTAAAGGGGGGATTCTACTCGGCATCGGATGTGCCATAATGCTTGGTGGATATTTCATCGGCATTCTCCCCTGGCCCTTCGGACTCGAAGGCCCCATCAAGAATACCGCGGAAGTACTCAAGGCCATGTCCTCGCTCGGAGTCAGCATCACTCAGATTTTCGAGGGCGAACAAATATGGTCGAACCAGATCCCGTGGTACTACTCCATTAAATACATGGCCATCACCATCCCGGTCGTCATCTTCTCCGGCATTATCCTATTCGCCGTATTATCGCCGCGCATTGTCAAGCGCGCCAACGCCATGCCGTTGTTCATTCTCGCCTTCTCGTGGCTCTTCCCGATCATTTATGCGGCGGCCAGCATCCAGAACGACTACGGCGGCTGGCGGCACCTCATGTTCACCTATCCCTTCATGGTCGGCCTCGCAGCGATTGGGTTCGACGCGATCATCCACCGCTTCCCAAAACACTCCTTCAAATACGCCGCGGGTGCCGTGATCCTATTGCTCTGCTTCCACCCCGTATCCCACATCGTCCGGAACCATCCGCATGAATACGTCTACTTCAATGAGCTCTTCGGCGGAGTCGACAAGGCCAACGGCTGCTATGAGACCGACTACTACCAGCACAGCATCCGAGCCGCATCGGAATGGCTTGAAAAACACCTTTCGGAAGAACTAGCTGAAGGGAAGGAATTTATCATCGGGAAAAACGATGGCCCCGTTCCCCACTATCTGCGCCATTTAAAGGGACAGGTGAAAGTTCAACATACCTACGGCTACTACACCCGCAGCAAGTACGACTGGGACTACGGCATCTTCTATGCCGGCTACATCTCCCCCCACCAGCTACGCGAAGGGTTGTGGCCCCCCGCGGGAACCATCCACGCCATCAAGGTCGACAACACTCCTGTTTGCGCCATCGTCAAGCGCCTTTCGAAAGAGGACTTCCTAGGCCACGAAGCTCTCAAACGGAACGATGTCGATACTGCTATCGGACATTTCAACGCCTACCTGCAGGTCGATCCCAAACATGAAGGCATTCACGGAGCACTCGCCTCGGCCTACTTGGCCAAGGGTGATTTCAACAAGGTGCTGCACCATGCGGGAATGGCTCTGGAATACTATCCAGAATCCACCGGAGCCATGGACGTCAAAGGGCGTGCCCACCTCCAGCTCAAGCAATACGACCTTGCTATCGAGACCTTTTCCAAACTCTCGAAAAGGGTGCCTTCCTACAACCTGCCCTTCCACTTCATGGCCATCGCCTACATGAACAAGGGCAACCCCGGCGCCGCCATCCAAATGGGCAACGAGGCCATACGCCGCAATCCCCGCTTCGCACCCACCTACCAACTCGTTGCCGCAGCCTATCGGCAAAAAGGGAATACTAAAGCCGCCCAGGCCTATGCAGCCCAGGCACAAAAAATCCAGGATGCCACCCCGCGCTGATGCGCTCTTGACCTAAGCCATGTTTAAACTATGCTGTTGGCCTATTTTATCAATTGGAGAAGACTGTTTTGAGTTCACAAAAATTCTTTCGCAAGTCGGACTGGATTGCCTGTCTGGCGGCCTTTCTTGTTTCATTAACCGTCTATGTGCTCACCCTCCAGCCCACCGTCGGCCTCGAGGATTCGGGCGAGCTGATCGTGGCATCGGACTATCTCGGCGTGCCCCACCCCCCCGGCTATCCGATCTGGACGCTGATGACCTGGTTCTTCCAGTGGGTGTTCCACTCGGTCACGTTCCACGGTCATCCCAATCCGGCGTGGGCAGTCAACCTCTTTTCCGCCGTGGCCGGTGCCGCCGCCTGCGGCGTTCTGGCTCTGCTCATCAGCCGTTCCGGCATGGATCTGCTGCGCAGCCTCAAGAAAGAGTCCAGCATGCTCGGCGAAAAGACCGAAAGCCTCTTCTGCGCCGCCGCCGGCATTGCCGGGGGCCTGCTGCTGGCCTTTGGGCAAGGGATGTGGTCGCAATCCGTGATTGCAGAGGTCTACTCGCTCAACATTCTCTTCCAGTCCCTGCTCCTGCTGTTCCTCTACCGCTGGATGTGCGAACCAAAACAATCGAAATGGCTGATCCTCGCCGCGTTCACATTCGGGCTGGGGATCACCAACCACCAAACCTTGATGTTCATGGGATTTTCCATCGCCGTTGCCATCCTGTTCCGCGACGTCAAGCTATTCCGCGATTTCGTCATCACAGCACTCTTCTATGTCGTCATGGTCGCCATTAACAAATTTGCGGGCGACTCCGATTGGGCATGGGCCAGCGGCCCTGAACACATTGGCTTCTGGTTCTGGACAGCCTATGCGCTCATCATACCGATCATTGCAGGTTTTGCGTTGCCAAACGGCAAGGTGGTCGGCCCCACCTTCCTCGTCATGTGGGTTGGATTGGCGTTCTACCTCTACATGCCCTTCTCCTCCGACCAGAACCCCCCGATCAACTGGGGCTACCCCCGCACCTGGCAGGGCTTCATGCATGCCCTCACAAGGGGGCAGTACGAACGCGTAACGCTCGCGCACGTCTTCACCCCGCGCTTCCTCCAGCAGATCGGCGCATACATCATCGACCTGCGCGCCCAGTTCTATGGCCCGGTAGCCCTGCTTGCGGCGGTTCCCCTCTTCTTTTCTCCAAAACTCGGAAGAAAAAACAATTCATGGCTCTTTACCACCTTCATCGGTTTCTTTTTCGTAAGCATCGTCTTCATGGTGCTGCACAACCCCAAGATGGACATCCAGAACCAGTTTATTGGGCGTACCCAGTACATCCAATCACATGCGCTATACGTCATTTGGCTTGGCTACGGCCTGCTTTTGGCCATGGCCTGGCTGGAGTCGCTGGTGAAAAACAATCCCGTCACGAAGATCGTCGGCGTAGCCATGGTCTTGATGCTTCCGTTTGCGCTGGTGTACAAAAACTACAACAGCGAGCGCCAGAAAATGATTGTTGGCGGATGCGAGCAGAACGGCCACGACTTTGGCTGGCAGTTTGGCAACTGGCAATTGCAGGGCGTCGACGGAATCAAGGAGGACATGCAAGCCTGGTACTCCCCCGAAGAGTTTGAGCAAAAATGGGCCGCCTATCCCAACAAGGCCTACCCTCAGCCGATGGGACCGAACGCCATCTTTTTCGGCGGCACCGACCCGGGGCGCTTTGTGCCAACCTACATGATCTATTCCGCCAAGGTGCGCCAGGATGTCTACCTCATCACCCAGAACGCACTGGCCGACAACACCTACATGAACGTCATGCGCGACCTCTATGGCGACCAAATTTGGATTCCCTCCCCGCTCGATAGCAATTTCGCGTTCCAGAAATATATCGAAGGCGTGCGGTCCGGCAAGATACAAGCCGGAGCCGATGTCAAGACCGAGGGTGGAAAGGTGCAGGTACAGGGCGTCGGCGGGGTCATGAAGATCAATGGATTCCTGAGCAAGTGGATCTTCGACCACAACCAATACATCACGGAAACCAAAACGGACGAGGCCACCCGCCCCACCGGCTCCGCCGTCGTTTACGAGGATCCGGTGGTTGACCCGGAAACGGGGCTTCCCCCGCTACGCACCTTCTATGTGGAAGAGAGCTATGTGCTGCCGTGGATGTATCCCTACCTCACGCCCAACGGATTGATCATGAAGATCAACAACAAGCCCACCCCGCTCACAGACGAGGTGGTAAAGAACGACACCGACTTCTGGAACTGGTATTGCGACCGCCTGCTCAGCGACGAGAAGTTTATCCGCGACATCGTCGCGCGCAAATCGTTCTCCAAGTTGCGCAGTTCCCTCGCCGGTCTCTACGCCGCTCGCGGAAAACCCAAGGAAGCCGAAGCCGCCTTCCATCAGGCCGTGTTGCTCTACGACCTCAGCCCTGAAGCCAACTTCCGTCTGGGCGACCTCATCGCAAGGCAAGGACGGTTCGACGAAGCCATCACCCTTTTCGATGTTCTCCTCGAAAAGGATCCAAACAACGAAAAGGCCCGGCAATTCCAGAAGCGCCTGGAGCAACTGAAGAATGTCGGCGCACAACGACAGCAGCTCGAACAAAAGCTCAAAAGCGGAAATATTGAGTTCACCAATGCCATGCAATTGATCTCCATCTATCTCCAGACGGGACAGATTCCCCAAGCCGATGCCCTCGCAAAACAAATGCTGGCCAGCAAAACCATGCAACCCCAGATGATCCTGCAACTTGCACAATATATGGCAAAGGGCCAGCGCTATACGGTGGTTGAACAAGCACTCAAAAAATATACCACCGTCCAGCCAAAGGATCCAAAGGGCTGGATCAACCTCGCGGCACTCCAACTGGTTCTTAAAAAACAAGGGGAAATGTGGGCGTCGATCGACAAGGCCATTGAAATCGGTGGCGAGCCAGCACGCAGCATCATCCGCAAGGATAAACGCTTCGACTCCATCCGGAGAACCCGGGAGTTCCAACAGCGCATCCCCCCCATGCAGGGCAGCGGAAACATGGGTCTTGCCCCCCTTCCGGGTTTGTAGAAACTTTTGGGAAAACGTTTTAAATGCGGTAACGGATAAATATTGAGACCATCAACCAAGGTGTAGAGACCGCCTACCCGGAGGGAGGCGGTGCTTTGCGGCAGGGCAACGCTTTCCCCTGCGGGGTGAAGCGTTCTCTACACCATTGCGTTATTCCTTCCTTTGCGGCCATCAACCCCTACTGCCGAATCACAATATATTCATGCCGGAGCAATAAATGCGGTAGCGGATAGAATTCCGGACCCACCTCTTCGGACTCATGAAAAATTAATAAACGAAGTGTTTACAAGCCGTGGGTATACGGGTATCTGTAGCCGCGCACGTTAAGAAAACAGATGTCAAATAATCAGGGAGATTCAAACCATGGCAACAAAGAAAACGACCACCAAGAAAGCGCCGGCCAAAAAAGCTCCAGCGAAGAAGACTGCGGCCAAGAAAGCTCCGGCGAAGAAGAAAGCCGTAGCCAAAAAGGCACCGGCCAAGAAGAAGGCTGCTGCGAAGAAAGCAAAAAAAGCGAAGTATACCGCTGAGCAGGTCTATTCCATGATCGAGCAGGCCGCCTACTTCACCGCCGAGAATGACGAGTTCAGCAAGGAACCCTCCGAATACTGGGCGCAGGCCGAAGCGGCCATCAACACCATGGTCAAAGGTTGCTAAACGCTACCGACTTGATCTGGAAAAGGCAGTCCAAACGGGCTGCCTAAATTTTTGGAGTGCGGCGGGAAACGAAGTGCCACGCCGCTTTTCCTTCGTACCGGCTCGCGCGCAAAAGCGGTGTCGCCTTTCAGTTGCCACCGCACTCCAGGATTTTTAATTCGCCCGTTAAGGAAAGTTCGGCGGTGGAAGTGATTTCCACATTCTGGAAGGTGCCGACCAGTTCTTCGCCTGCATCAAGGATGCGAACGGGAAGCTTGCCCTCGGTGCGGGCGGCGAGTGCGCCTTCCATGCGCTTGTCGGTGCGCTCTACGAGCACCCGGAAGGTCTGGCCGACCATCTGTTTGTTGTGTGCCAGCGAGGTGCGCTTGAGGATTGCACTGAGCGTGGCCAACCGCTGGCTTTTCAGTTGCGGCGAAACATCGTCTTCCCAGCGCGCGGCACGCGCACCGACGCGCGGGGAATACTTTGCGATGTAGGCCATGTTGAATCCGACCTCCTCCATCAGCCGCGCCGTGGCCTCTACTTGCTCGTCGGTTTCGCCGCTGAAGCCGACGATGATGTCGGTGAAGATAGTGGAGGTCGGCAGCAGCTCGCGGATATCGGAAACAATCTTCTTGTAGGCGTCGATGCCGTGGTTGCGGTTCATGCGCCGCAGCATTTTTTCATCCCCGCTTTGCACCGGCAAATGGATCTGCTTGGCGAGGCAATCGTATTGCGCAATTGTTTCGATGACGTCGCGGGTCATGTCGCGCGGATGCGGCGAGGTGAAGTAGACCCAGAATTCCTTGCCGCTGGCGTTGCCCAGTTCGCCAACCTCTTTGAGGAGCTGGGCAAAGGATAGCTCTTCCCCTTTTTTATCGAGGCCATAGGAGTTGACGTTCTGCCCCAGCAGGGTGATCGACTTGACTCCACGCTCCACCAGCATCCCGACCTCGGTCAGGATATCGGAACTCGCGCGCGACACCTCGCGACCGCGGGTGTAGGGAACCGCGCAGAACGAACAAAACTTGTCGCACCCGTTCTGGATCGGAACGAAGGCCTCGAAGTCTGAGCTGTAGGTGGGCTTGACCTGCCAAAAGTCGGTGCGTTC
>DAOVNC010000120.1 GCA_030630445.1 Kiritimatiellales bacterium
AAAAACCCATTGAGCAACCGATAGAGGAAGTGATCGCGGAGGCGGTTCCTGTTCCTGTTGAAAAACGGGTTGAGCAACCTCCAGATCCCCCGCCCGAACCGGAACCCGAGCATATTGCCGAAACCCCGGAAAAAGCTTCGGAAGAACAGGATGCCAGCCTGATCGAAGAAAAAGGGGTGATTGCCGAAGCGCAACCCTTTAAGGCCGTGAGCCCCCCCTATCCGCGTATTTCGCGGAAGCGCGGCGATGAGGGTACGGTTTCCCTCTCGATTGAAGTGCTCAAGAGCGGAAAGGCGGGTAGGATTTCCGTGGTTCGGTCCAGTGGCCATAAACGGCTCGACGAGTCTGCATTGCGGGCGGCAAAAAAAACAGAATTCGTCCCAGCCACCCAATTCGGAAAAAAGATTGACTCAATCATGACATTTTCATACACCTTCCTCCTTGCAGATGAATCGTAAGACTTGAAACAAGGTGGCACATGAAGGGGATCATTGTTTTTTTATCTATTTTTTTCGTTCTGGGAATCGTTTCCGCAGAGGAACAATCGGCGGGAACGGAGACAAACCATCCAGCAGGAATATCTGCCTTGGCGACGAATCAGATGCCCTCAACCACAATAACCATTGTAGGCTCCAAGCTCGCGGCGTATGAACTGGCGGCATCGGGCGAATATCTCGATTCCTCCGATATTCGCGAGCACAGCTATGACAACATCAACATTCTCGCGCGAAAAATGCCGGGCGTCTATGCCCAGGAAGAAACCGGCCTGGGACTGTTGGCCAACATTAGTCTTCGGGGAGTCGATACCCACCGCAGCCAAAAAATCACGATGATGGAGGATGGTGTCCTCACCGCCCCGGCGGCCTATTCCGCGCCAAGCGCCTACTACACGCCAACCCTCGGAAGAATGTCGGGGCTTGAGGTGATGAAAGGCTCCAGCCAAATCAAATACGGTCCGCACACCACCGGCGGCGCGCTTAATTATCTATCGACCCCCATCCCGAACCACCAAGCCTTTTATCTAAAAAGCAGCTACGGCACCGACAACGATGTTCGCCTGCACGGAAATGCGGGAAACACCTTCACCACAGATGCCGGCACCTTCGGTTATGTCGCCGAACTCCACCACCATCAGACCGACGGCTTTAAAACCATCAACATGCCCATGGGGCCGGACGACGAACAGACGGGGTTCGATAAAACCGACACCATGGTCAAACTCATGTGGGAACCCAACACGGTCTCCTACCAGCAATTTGAGTTCAAGGTTGGCTACACCGATTTTGATGCCAACGAAACCTACCTCGGCCTCTCGGAAGCGGACTTCAAAAACGACCCGTTCCAGCGCTATGCCGCCTCGCAATTCGACCACTTTACGGGAGAACACTTCCGGAGCTACCTCAAGCACCTGATTGAATTCAACGAGCAGACCTTAACCACCACGGCCTACTACCAAAAGTTCCATCGCAATTGGTACAAACTGAACGATATCATTGTCGATGGAACAACAGTCAACCTAGCCAAGGCCTTGGCGAACGGAGGGAATGATCTCAACAACCTCAAAGGGGCGTATGGCGGCACTTGGCGGATACGCGCCAACAACCGCGACTACGAACTCTACGGCCTCCAAACCGCCTACGAAGCCGACTTTATGGCCGGCGACATCGAACACCACATCGAAGCCGGCGGGCGCCTCCATGTCGACACTGCCGAGCGATTCCAGTGGCAGGATGAATATCAGGCGGACCACCTCGGCAACGTGACCAACATCGCCTATGGAGCCAAAGGCGCCGCAGGGAACCGCAAGCAACAGGCTGCGGCACTCGCGCTGTATCTGCAAGACGAACTCAGCGTCGAACGCTTCTCCATCACACCCGGCTTCCGCTACGAGCATATCGAAAACCAATATATCGACCACAACGCAGATAATGTTTGGCACGACGGCAGCATGGATGTCTTCGGCTTTGGCGTGAACAGCAAATATCAATTCACTCCGGCATCCATGCTCTTCGGAGGGGTCTATCGCGGCTATTCCGTGCCATCGCCCTATGACAACCTAAAATCCGGCATGGAAGAAGAAACCAGCATCGGCTGCGAAATCGGAACCCGCTATGGAAAGAACCACTTCAATGCACAGCTCATCGGATTCTACACCCGCATTGAAGATATGATCAGCGGCGGATATGTCGGCGGCGCCACCGACACCGACGGCGCAAATGCCGGCAAGATCAATTCCGCCGGACTGGAAGCTTCCGCCGGATTCGATCTCGGCCAGCACCAAAACTGGGGATTCAAGAACCCCTACTGGATCGCCTTCACCTACACCGATGCCGTGCTGGCGGAAGACACCAACATTACCGACAGCGGCAACACCTTCGTCGACGGCAAAAAAGGCAATCAGATCCCTTATATCCCCAAACTCCAGCTCAGTTGCGGAACCGGCATAGAGATCGGCCGAACCGGGATCGACCTAACCCTTATGTATGTCGGCGAAACCTACACCACCGCTAGCAACGCATCCGATCAATTCGATGCACTCGGAAACCCCGACGCACGCTACGGAAAAACCGATGACCACCTCATCTTCAACGGATCGGCCTATTGCCGCATCACCAACAACACCAAGGTTTTCATCAACCTGCGCAACATTCTCAATGAAGAATATATTGCATCGCGCCACCCCTACGGCCCGCGCCCCGGCCAACCCTTCAGCGCCATGCTTGGTTTCGAAGCAAGCTTTTAAAGATCGCTTCCAGCACCCTCCTCATCTAGGCTCCACCGCCTACCGATGAGAAACTGGCTAAACATAGCAATCGTGCTCCTGGCCGCCCTGCTTTGCGGCTGCGGGAAGCCCGCGCAACCAGCTACACCTAAAAAAGTACCCGAACGCATCATCTCCCTCGCGCCCAACATTGCCGAAACCCTCTACGCCCTCGGGCTCGGCGACAAACTCGTCGGCAACACCCCCCACTGCACGCACCCCGACGCCGCCCGCGTACTTCCAAAGATAGGAGGCTTCGGCCAGTTCAACTACGAGGCCATCGTCACGCTCCGTCCCGACCTCGTGATCCTGCACAAGGAATACGACACCGAAAAAGCGCGGCTCAAAAGCCTCGGCATCCCCACTCTCGAAACCGGCAGCTACTTTATCGCCGACATCCTCGAAACCATCCGAAGCATCGGCGACACCTGCGGCGCGCAAGACCAGGCCGACGAATTGATTGCCCAGCTCGAAAGCCGCATTACCCAACTTCAGGGCCGCCAAGATGGCGGCGGTACAGCCTCCGTATCGCCCGCTTCCAGCGGGCTCCGAGAAAGGAGCACCAACCGCCCCCGCGTACTCATCACCTTTGGGAGCGATGCAACAGGCCCCATCCACGCCTTCGGCCCCGGATGCCTCCACAACGAGATGCTCGAAATCGCCGGCGGGAAAAACGTCGTCGAAGGCAAGCTCCCCTTCGCCACCCTCTCGCGCGAATCCATCCTCCGGCTCAACCCCGACATCATCATCGTCCTCGCCCCGGAACTCGAAAACGCCGCCGACGCCCCCAACCCATGGAGCAAGCTCACCTCCGTCAGCGCCGTGCAAAACAACCGCATCCACATCCTCACCGCCGACTACACCTGCATCCCCGGCCCCCGCTTCATCCAAACGCTGGACGACTTCTCAAGGATTATTAGGCAGAATGATTTTGTGGCAGAATAATTTATGGGAATCCTGATTAAACATCCTATCTCAGCTCTATCGGAGAAGGTCTTCCATCGATTGGACTATCAGGTCATGTCCGTGGCATTCGACCTGTATAACTCTATCGGAAATCTTTGGGACGAGGATGATTATAAAGTAAAACTCCTCGACTGCTGCCTGGCAAATGGACTCAACGCCAAATCCGAAGTTCAGATCACGGTAGCGCACAAGGAGTTCAGCAAGCTTTACTTTATCGACTTGCTCATTGAAGGTAGCGTGTATGAATTAAAAACAATGGAGGCTGTCGCCTCCCCACATGAATCACAAACACTGAACTATCTATTCCTAACCGATACTCAACACGGGAAGATTATCAACTTCCGTCCCGACTCGTTGGAATGGCGGTTTGTATCCACAAGCTTAACCCTCGATCATCGCAAATCATACAACCTCGAAACCGACCATTGGATATCCAACAACCCAATTACTGCACAACTGCCCGATCTGCTTTCAGAATTACTGAGTGACTGGGGAGCCTATTTGGATCTGCATCTATACAAGGAAGCCGTGCTATTTTTCATAGGACAATCATCCAGAGATGTAAACAAACGGTTCTGCCCACTCTCGCCGGAAACGCTTATCCATTTTACCGCACTCTCAAGAAAAAAATCCACCTACAAAAAGAACCTCCAAAAATACCTCGATGCATCGACGCACCGGCACATTGATTGGATCAATTTCAATCAAAACCAAATAGAACTGCATACGCTCGGAAAAAAATCATTCTGCCACTAAATTATTCTGCCCTATGAATTCACCCATCATCCAGATTGAAAACCTCTCTATCGCCCTTTCTGGAAACATGATCCTTCAGGACGTTTCCTTCTCCATAAACAACGGCGAATATGTCTCCATCATCGGGCCAAATGGCGCGGGGAAAACAACATTGATCAAGTGCCTCGCCGGCATCTATCGGGACTGGACCGGCGACGTCGCCATCGACGGAAAACCGTTTGCGGAATATTCATCCAAGGCACTGGCCAAGCTCCAAAGCTACGTCCCGCAGGCCGAGGGCCGCACCAACCCCTTAACGGTTTCTGAATTCGTCGCCATGGGCCGCTACCCGCACCTCTCCGCCTTCACCACGTTGCAAGCCACCGACTACGCCGCCATCGATTCCGCCATCGAACGCGCCGGGCTCGAAGCCTTCCGCCACCGCAAAATGAACACGCTCAGCGGCGGCGAGCGGCAGATGGCCTTCATCGCCGCCGCCCTCGCACAGGGTTCCAACATCCTGCTGCTCGACGAACCCTCCACCTTCCTCGACTACCGCCACCAAGCCCGCGTCTCGACCCTCCTTAAATCCGCCTGCCGCGAAAGCGGTATCACCATCGTCGCCGTCCATCACGACATCAACACCGCCGCCGCATGCAGCGACCGCATCTATGCCCTGAAAGAAGGCGCCATCGCCTTCAGCGGAACGCCTGCCGAAGCGGCCAACAGCAACGTGCTCGAAAGCATCTACGATACCGAATTTCGCACAGTCCCCTCCCCCGGCCACCCCCTCCCCTTCGTTATCGCCGGAGGTGCGTTATGAAAGAAAGGCTGAAAAATCGTGGAAGCGACGTCCTCGTCGCTTTTTCACACGCAGAGACCGCGCAACGGCCACGCGACGAGGACGTCGCGTCTACGAAAGCACTCACGCCCCTAGCGATCCTGCTTCTGCTCGCCATGGCAACCTTGGTCTTCAGCCCGCTCTTCGGCATGGAGTTTATTCCCTTTTCCGCCACGGGGCAGGAACATAAAATCCTGATGGACATCCGTATCCCGCGCGTACTGTGCGCCTTCGTGGCCGGGGCGATGCTCTCGCTCAGCGGGATGTCGTTCCAGGCGCTCTTCAGGAATCCACTGGCCACGCCGTTCACACTCGGGGTCTCCAGCGGCGCGGCGCTCGGCGCGGCGGTATTCATCCGGACGGGGCTGGCCTTCGTTTTCCTCGGGATCTCCGGCACCTCGCTGGCGGCGTTCGGCGGCGCACTGATTGCCGTGGTGCTGGTCTATGGGCTGACCCGGATCAAGGGAGGCTTCACCACCACCACGCTGCTGCTCGCCGGAATCGCCATCAGCTTTTTCTTCTCCAGCCTGATCCTGCTCATCCAATACACCAGCGGGCTGTCGCACTCGTTCCGCATCATCCAGTGGATGATGGGCTCGTTGACCGCGGCCGACTACGGAAAGCTCGTCAACCTGCTTCCCTTCCTTGGAGTCGGTGCCGCACTGCTGCTCTTTCTCCACCGCGAAATGAACCTGCTCATGGTCGGTGAAGACATTGCCATCAGCCGCGGCGTGAATGTCGGGCGGGTTAAAAAGCTCATCTTCCTCGCGGCATCGCTGATGGTCGGCGGCGTCGTGGCCGTCTGCGGGCCCATCGGATTTGTTGGGATGATGTCGCCGCACATCTGCCGCCTGCTCGTCGGTGCCGACCACCGCTTTCTCACTCCCGCCTCGTTCCTCTTTGGTGGCCTGTTCCTTGCGATTTGCGACACCCTCGCGCGGTCGCTCCTCGACACAACCGAAATCCCCGTCGGCGTCATCACCGCCCTGCTCGGCGGCCCCTTCTTCATCTGGCTCCTGCTCAGCCGCAAGAACGAACTCGAGTTGTGATATAGGCAAAATAATCTAGTGGCAGAATAATTTTTCTCCCTGCAATCACAGTAGAAATTATTCTGCCACAAAATTATTCTGCCCACCCATCCCAATGGGCTATCATCCCGCGCATGAAAACGATTGAAAAAAAAGAACAGTCCCTGCTCGATGAACTCAAGTCCTACGGAGCCATTGCGGTGGCCTATTCCGGCGGGGTCGACTCCACCTACCTCGCCGACTGCGCCCACGAAGTGCTGGGTCAAAACGCCCGGATGATTATTGCCGACTCCCCGTCCATTCCGCGCGCCGAACTGCAAGAAGCCATCGACATGGCCACGGCACGCGGCTGGAACCTGCGCGTCATCCAAACCAACGAGCATCTCAGCGACGAATATCTCGAAAACAAGGGTGATCGCTGCTTCCACTGCAAAAACGAACTCTTCAGCAAGATGGAAACGATCCTATCCGAATTTGACGATGTCATCTTGGCCCACGGCGCCATCGAGGACGACAAAGGCGACGTGCGCCCCGGCACGCAAGCCGCCGCCAACCACTGCGTCGTCGCCCCGCTGCAAAACGCCGGACTATACAAAAAGGAAATCCGCATCCTCAGCGAACGGCGCGGACTACCCACTGCGGAAAAAGCCTCCTTCGCCTGCCTCGGCTCGCGCTTCCCCACCGGCACGCGCATTGATCTTGAATCGATGACGCAGGTGGAAAAGGCCGAGTCGATTTTGAAGGCACACGGCTATGCCCAATACCGCGTCCGCCATCACGGCGACCTCTGCCGCATCGAGATCGAGCCCACTGACTTTGACAAGCTGATGAACGAACGTACCGAACTCGCCGCCGCCATCAAAGCCACCGGATACAAGTTCGTCACCCTAGATCTGGGCGGCTACTCGATGGGTTCAAGTGCTTAGAGTTAAGCCTAAGCAAAGAATATGAACATAGTTATAACTGATCAATGATCTCAGCTTTTTTCGTCTCGTACTCTTGTGTTGTTATGAGCTGATTTTCATACAACGTTTTAAGCTCTCGTATTCTATCCGATACGGTTGAGTTTTGGGGGTGACTAGGACTGGCCGGATCAAATGAGTTGCTAATGAAGCTTTTGACCTTCTTTGTCTTTTCTGGATTAATTGCGGCCAACAGACCGACCCGTAGTGCAGCATCTATAATGGCTTCTTGTTTATCAGGATCCGCCTTTTCATATGCTTGAAGAGCAGAATCCCATACTATCGCCTGATTCGCCGCTCTCTTTAGCCAAGACGAGAACCGTTTTTTATCAGCTTTTCCTGCGGTGTTTCGCTTTGTAAACAATCCCATAATTGACCCTATATTTGTCAAGGCAAGCGGGTTTCAGCCATCCGCAAGATTCTTGCTTTACTTAGCAGGATCGCCCGCTGAGTAAAAATCACGAACCCAAAAATACGCCCGCGAGTTTCTATTTATCGAGCGGGTTGATGCCGTTTTGAGGGGCTTTTTGAACAACTACCGCTCGTCAAGCTTCGGAGATCGTTATATTGCTGGCCACAATACTTACAAGCATACCTACTTTTCACCCCTCCTTCATATGGTTGATGCCGTTTTGAGGAACTTCTTGGGCAACTACCGCTCGTCAAGCTTCGGAGATCGTTGTATTTTTGCCCACAACACATACAGAAGTACGAGCTCTGCTCTTCTCCCTCAAAAAGCTCATGCTTCCTCGACGGGCTTTTACTGCAACTCCCACTCGTAAGACTCCTGACGTCTGAGTACTTTTGTCCACAATGTTTGCAATATGCATTTGCCATTTTCTTGCTCTCCTTTTGCCCTGTTTAGCTTGCTTGTTTTTGCGTTATTAGTTTTTCTCTGAAATAGAATCCATTACATTCTTAACTCGTTTGTACTCCTCAATAATGGATGTGGAAAAGCGATTCAAACCCCCTTCTTCAGATTCCGTCATCATGGCATCCCATGGGCGGGAGTCAGAGTTCCAGTCCCCATCGTAAGGAGCGAAGGGGGTGTGGATATTTATATTACCTTCATGCGGATGCTTGTATTGTAATGAGCCGTTTGCTTTCTCCAATAGCGAGAAGTCCACAGATGATCCAGTACTTTCCAGAACGAGTAGTAATCCAGAAAAATTTCTTCCAGCAAACTCAAGAAGTAACTGCCAGTCGGAGGTGTCCACTTCTGATATAGTTAATAAGGCAGTCCAGTTTGCACCGTAACCAGAACATTTTTCAGCCTTAATTTTGACGCAGAAGTGATTATCTTGAGCCCACTGTCTCAGTTGGTTGGCCGTTTTGTTCCACAACATGTCTTTTGCCGCATCGATTTGATTCGCCACTCCCATTGCCAGCGCTAAGTTTTCATCCTTAGAAATAAACTGCCGAATAATCCCATTTTCATCCATTACTTTTTCCCCCCTATACTGCTGTTTTAGATAGTTCTGAAACTCCTTCAAAAATGCCTGTACGTTCTCCGCCATACATACCTGGATAAATGCATCAAAGAGCGAAATGACATCTTCTTGGTAACTAAGAACCGATACCTTTCCTTCCTCTAATAAAGTGCTAAACTTTTCCTCGGAGATG
>DAOVNC010000460.1 GCA_030630445.1 Kiritimatiellales bacterium
CCACGGCATGGCCCCGCTGGTCAGCCAGACCATTGTGGAAGGGCTGATGTCCCCGCGGGCCTACCACCAGATCGAATGCTACGAGGCCGCCATCCTGTGGGCGCGGACCGAGGGGTTCATCTCGGCCCCGGAGACCTCGCACGCCATTGCCGCCGTGATCGAAGAGGCCAACAAGGCCAAGCTGGACGGTGTGTTTCGGAACATTGATTTCAACAGCGAAGCTAACCTCGGGAAAACCAAGGATCGGAACCGCCGCTTGAAAATGCTGCTGGAGGATTTCAACAAGCCGCAACTCGATATGAGCCCGAGCCGGGTTTCCGAGGATGTGATCGGGAACACCTACCTTTATCTGATTGAGCGATTCGCAACCGACTCGGGAAAGAAAGCGGGCGAGTTCTACACTCCGTTTCAGGTATCGCAATTGGTGGCCAAGCTCGCCAATCCGAAATCGGGCGACCGGATCTGCGACCCGGCCTGCGGATCGAGTACGCTGCTGATTGAAGCAGCGCGGGAAGTGGGCAATCGCAACTTTGCGCTTTTTGGCATGGAAGTGAACGGGGCCACCTGGGCGCTGGCGCGCATGAACATGTTCCTGCACAGCTTTGATAGTGCCCGTATTGAATGGTGCAACACGCTGACGTCACCGGCATTGGTTGAAAACGACCGGCTGATGAAATTCAACGTTGTGGTGGCCAACCCTCCGTTCTCGCTCGATAAATGGGGTGCGGATGAAGCCGAGAGCGACCGTTACAACCGTTTCTGGCGCGGTGTTCCGCCAAAGAGCAAGGGCGACTATGCCTTTATTAGCCATATGATTGAATCCGCGCTGGAAAAGGAAGGTCGCGTGGCCGTGGTGGTGCCTCACGGGGTCTTGTTCCGCGGCGCAAAGGAAGGGCGCATCCGTCAGGCGTTGATCGAAGAAAATCTCCTGGATGCCGTTATTGGACTGCCCGGCAATCTTTTCCAGACCACCTCGATTCCGGTGGCCGTTTTTGTGTTTGACCGCAGCCGCGAAAAAGGTGGGGCAAACGAGGGACGGAAGGATATCTTGTTCATTGATGCCAGCCGCGAATACCTGCCCGGAAAGAACCAGAACACCCTGTCCGATGACCACCTTGAAAAGATTGTCGGAACCTACCGCAAGCGGGAGGTGCTGGAAAAATATTCCTATCTGGCGACCTTCGACGAAATCAAAGAAAACGACTTCAATCTCAATATTCCGCGCTATGTCGACACCTTCGAAGAGGAAGCGGAAATCGACATTGATGCCGTGCAAAAGGAGATCGACGACCTTGAAAAAGAGCTGACGGAAGTCCGGGTTGAAATGGCGGAAAAACTGGAAGCGATTCAAAGAGATTAGCCACAAGAAAGCACAAGAGGAGATCGAAACAGTGAAAGCAACGATTAATGCAAAAGGGCTAGAAATAACCGTTTTGTCCAGTGGCGACGAAAACGATTATATTTCACTAACCGATGATTGCCCGATATAAAAATCCAGAGGAACCCAAGGATGTTGTTAAAAATTGGATGCGTAGCCGAAGCACGATCGAATTTCTGGGGCTTTGGGAGAGGCTGAACAATTCAGATTTTAAAGGGGTCGAATTCGACTCCTTTATGAATGAAGCTGGGTTGGTGGAAATGACCATCCCCGACAAGCCGCACAGCAGCAAACAAAAATACCGCCTCACCGAAAAAGGGAAGCAACTGCTGGAGGAGCACACCGCCAGCAAGAGGAACAGATATGAAGCATAAAGAATATATCGAAAAGCGGCATCACCAGACGTTTGAACAGATAAGACAAACGAATGAATTCGATCAAGAATATTGGTCTGCCCGCGAGCTGCAGCCCGTACTGGAATACAGTAGCTGGGACAAATTCAAAAAGGTAATCGAGAAAGCAGTTCATGCCTGCAAAAACGCCGGACAACCGATTGAAGACCATTTTTCCCAAGCGGGAAAATTGGTTCGGATCGGTTCGGGAGCAGAGCGGGAGATTGAAGATATAAGCCTCTCCCGCTACGCCTGCTATCTAATTGTCCAGAACGGCGACCCCTCCAAGCCGGTTATCGCCAATGGACAGACCTATTTTGCCATCCAGACCCGGCGGCAGGAACTGGCGGATGACAAAGCTTTCCAGCAGCTCAAAGAAGATGAAAAACGGCTCTTCCTGCGCAACGAACTACGGGAACACAATACGCAACTGGCTGAAGCCGCCCAATCAGGCTGGAGTGGAAAGTGGAATCGACTTTGCCGTCTTTCAGAACCATGGCTACAAAGGGCTTTACGGCGGGCTGGATGCCAAGGGTATTCATGCCCGCAAAGGACTAAAGGAAAGCCACAAGATTCTCGACCACATGGGTAGCACCGAGCTGGCGGCAAACCTCTTCCGCGCCACGCAAGCCGAAGAAAAACTGCGGCGCGACGAGGTCCAAGGGAAAACCAACGCCAACCGCACCCACTTCGAGGTCGGTACAAAAGTCCGTAAAACCATTGAGGAGCTTGGCGGCACCATGCCCGAAGACCTGCCCACGCCCGACACCAGCGTGAAAAAACTAGAGCGTGAGCAGAAGAAGCTAAAAGGGAAATAGCCTTCGATTCTCTGCGTCTTCCAGCGCAGCGGGTGGTGAAAAA
>DAOVNC010000379.1 GCA_030630445.1 Kiritimatiellales bacterium
ATCGTCATCGAGCACAACCTCGACATGATCAAGCGCGCCGACCACATTATCGACCTCGGTCCCGGCGGCGGAATCAACGGCGGCACCATCGTTGCTTCCGGCTCTCCGGAAAAAGTGGCCAAGAACGAGAAGTCGTTTACGGGGCAGTACTTGAAGAATGTATTGGCGTAACGAGTAATGCGTAATTCGTAACTTGCGCAGGAGATCGGTGCGGAGACACACTTTTTACGCATTACGCATTACGCATTACGCATTACGCATTACGCATTACGAATCCCATTGCTTTAATCTTGCGGCAAAGGGAATCGCTGGCGTTCTGCGCGTCCACCTTCGTATTCATGAATTCGCGGCGAACGCGATAGGTTTTGCGGAGGTTGTCGAAGTTGCGGGCGCGGTCGATTTCGTCGTGGACGGCGGCCTCGCGGATGAGGAGGTCGTCGGTTTCGATATCGTAGACCTGCTTGATGATTTCGTGCAGCACGTCTTCCTCGTCGCGGCCGGTACAGTCGATTTCAAAAGTAGGGACATCGGGCTCCGGCAGGGAGGAGACGATATTCAATATTTTCGGGATTTCGAAAAAATTGCAGAGTTCGTTGTAGCAGGCGATGGTTCCATTGAGCTTTCCTTCGTAGGAGTGCCCGGCGATGTGCGGCGAGGCGATGTCCGCCATTTTTAGCAGATCGGTGCGGAAGGCGGGTTCGGGGCTCCATACGTCGACCACCATATGGGAGACGGCGCCGCCTTGCTTGGCATCGAGCAGGGCGTCGTAGTCGCAAACGCTGCCGCGCGCGGCGTTGATGAAGATGGCGCCGGGCTTGAGCTGCTCGAAGAAGCGGTAGTCGGCCATTCGGTCGGTCGGCCACGGCCCGTCCTTTACGAGGGGTACGTGCAGGGTGACGATGTCGGATTCGGCGAGCACGGTTTCCAGGGGTTGGAAGTCGGGGTCGGTGGAGGTGGCGGCGAGCGGAGGGTCGTTGCGCAGGACCTTCATGCCGAGGGCTTCGCATTTTTTTACGACGCGGCTGCCGACGTTGCCGCAGCCAATGACGCCGATGGTTTTGCCTTCAAGATCGAAGCCGTGGCGGGCGCGCAGGGTGAGCAGGGCGGCCACGAGGTATTCAGAAACGCTGTTGGCGTTGCATCCGGGCGATGCACACCAGTAGATGCCGCGTTGCCCGAGGTAGGCGGCATCGATGTGGTCGGCTCCGGCGGTGGCGGTTCCGGTAAACTGTACCGGGGTGCCATGGAGCAGTTCCCTGTTGATCCTGGTTTTGGAGCGCACGATGAGCGCGTCGGCATCGAGCAGGTCGTCGCGGGTGATTTCGCGGTCGGGAATAACGACGGTTTTTCCGGCCTTTTCGAAGGCGGTTTTCCCAAGCAGGACGGTTTCTGCGCAAATGATCTTCATGGGCGCATTGTTGGGCGTTCAACCACTCGGCTCAAGTTCCAATGCGCAGAAAATCAGCGCCGCTTTCTGAATTCGCGCTCTTTCACAGCGGGGTGGTACCGGGTGTGGTTTTTATGCCGGGTGTGGGCTGAGTTGCGCTTCCAAAGATGTGTGAACCACATTTTGGCGGTGGCGACAATCGTTAGGAAGATACTGATGATTCCGGTCAGGACAAGAACGAGAATGCCTTTTTGGCGGTGTATGCCGCTTCCGTCTTCCATGGAAAAAAAGGACAGAGTGGTCAGCAGACCTACGATCAGCACAAGGATCAGCGCCAAGGAGACCATCGGATGGGGCCGCAATGAGAAGTGCGGTACGTTACCTTTGGTATGGGGCATGAATATCTCTCCTGAAAACATTGGTGGGCGAGGCGGGACTCGAACCCGCACGCTGTTAGGCACGAGAACCTAAATCTCGCGTGTATACCAATTTCACCACTCGCCCAGTAAAAAACGCGCGCAAATCTAGTGTGTGGCGGGGGCTGGCTCAAGTTTAAAAACAACGTTCTTGCCGGATTTTCTGAAGAGTGCGAATAGCTGCGACGGGGTCGGTGGCATGGTTTACGGCGCGGACTACGCAAAAGTTGTCGATGCCGGCATCCAGCAGAAGCGGCAGGTTGCCGGCATCGATGCCGCCAATGGCGACGCTTGTGAGCGGCGATGCTTTCATGATCCGCCCGGCCTCGGCGATCCCGAGGGCGGGGTCGTGATTGGCTTTGGTGGGGGTGGGGAATACGGGGCCGACGCCGATATAGTCGGGTGTAAGCGCTTGGGCTTGGATCGCCTGTGCCGCACTGTGCGTCAAGAGGCCAAAGAGCTTGCCATGAGCGTTCCAGGCTTTGCGCGCTTCGCCGAGCGGCTGGTCGCCTTGGCCAAGGTGGATGCCGTCGGCATCGGATTCGATGGCCACGGAGAGGTCGTCGTTGACGATGAAGCGAGTCGGGGTTCCTCGCGTGATGGCGCGGAGGGCAAGGGCGGTTTTGAGCACGGCGGCGCGCGAGGCGTTTTTCATGCGCAGCTGGAGGTAGTGCACGTTGCAGTCGACCGCCGCCCGGGCGCAGGTTTCATAGCCCGCAATCGGATCGGTGAGAATCAGGTAGAGTCCAAAGCGTTCTTTCATGGAACCCATTAAGGCATAGGCGAGGCGTGGGGAAAATCTTCAATGATTGGAACTTTGGGCTTTCTGCTTTCCAATGTCTGCGGGTGTGGTACACTTTTTGAAAGTGTATTTCGGTTATGGAAACAAGGAGAACGCCATGAAAACCCATTGCTTTAAATTCATCGCCCTATCGATTTTTCTGTTCGGCACCGCCCATGCGAGGGCCGAACTGCACGAATTCACGCTGAAGGACGGACGGACGCTCAAGGCCGAGATCGTGGGCTATAACGCCAAGCTTGGGAAGGTGGAGCTTAAACGGGCAGACGGAAAGCGCGTCCCGGTGAAGCCTGCTGTTTTTGTGGAGGCGGATCAGAAATATATTAAGGAATGGACCATATTGGACGGGGTTCGCAATGAACGGTTTTTCAAGGTGGCCTGCAAGAAGGTGATGGCTGAAAAATGGAAGAAGGAGGAGGAGGACGAGGTCCAGTACGATGATGGGTCCTCGGAAAGGGTGCTCGTCAGTATCTCCAAGTTCAAACGCTATGTCTATGAGTTGAACCTTGAGAACCGAAATGACTTTGCGGTGGAAAACCTAAAGCTGGAATATCGGGTGTTCTATGAGCAAGAGGTTTCCACCGGTTCTGCGAAGGTGGTGGCCAAGGACAAGGTGCTGTCCGGCAGCTTGGAAGTGAAGCGGATGGGTCCGAGAGAGAAAAAGAAGCTGACGACGGAACCGGTGGTTCTGCGCGATACGGAATACTCGAGCGACATTACCTACGGGGAATCGGGGATAACCAGGGAACGCGAATCAAGTGAGATCAAAGGGTTTAGCTTGAGAAGCATCGCCACGGGTTCGGACGGGCAGACCGTTTTGCGCGAGGTTTTCGAACCATCGAGCTTTGC
>DAOVNC010000066.1 GCA_030630445.1 Kiritimatiellales bacterium
CACGCCTTTGCCATTGGAATCCAGGCGGCGGCAGGTTTCGGAGAGGAAGAGGACAACGTCCATGATGTTGGCCTCGCGGAAATCAAGGGTGGGGATCATAAGAGCCTTGATGCGGGCTTCCATCCGCTGGATGGCAAGGTCATCGGGGTCGGCTTTCGGTGCTGTTGTCGGATCCTTTACTACGACTTTCCCTTTCGGGGCTTGGTTCCAAGCCTCAGCCACAGCGGTCATGGCCTGCGCGCGGGTGGGAAGCTGCTTCCTCACCTCCAAGGAACCTATGCGCTTGGCTGTACGCTGAAGGTACTTCATCGCACGCGCATCGTAAGGATCGATTACCAGCATGGCTTCGAAAGCAGCTTCCGCTTGATCAAAGTCTCCTGCCTTGAAGTATGCGCAACCCCGGTCGAACAGGTCGGATCCTTCAACCGTGCCACTCGGCGTTTCGCCAGACGAAACAACTTCCGCGGAGGAATCAACTGCTGCCGGAGCAACGTCTACAGCACCGGCGGGCGTGGTTTCAACAACCGCTTCCGGAGCGCTGGATTCCGAGGCAGTATCCAAATCTGCCAAAATATCATCCATGCTGTCCTGGGCCTGAACCAACTGGGCGCCAGCCATAAGGATGCATAAAAAAGTCGTAATATAGGTTTTAATCATTTTCTTTCCCCTCTATTTCTATCTCTAAACACCGTCTCCACCGCGCGTTTATCAGGGTCCGCGGGCAGTGTTTACCGACAATTAATAACCCTATTCTTCTAAACCATCCAGAAAGCGCCTCTCGCCCCCTGTCGGCAAATCCTACTCTTTCGGCACTTTTTCACGTGCCATGGGAAAGAACTGCAATCCATCACAGAGCCCTCCCATCCGTGCAGTCGCACCTTACAGAGATAACGACCCGAGCAGAGTACCTATTTGATCCGAACAATCAAGCACTTTAATTGCACTTTAATTGCCTACTTGTCTCCGTGAAAAAGTCCCGAATCAACGCGGCCGGAGAGCGCGGCGCTATCCGGGGAATCGGCTAGGCCAAACCCATCAAATGCGCGGCGGCCCGGCCCGGCGAGGCCTCGCGCAACAGGCTTTCGCCCACAAGGATGGCGTGCGCCCCTGCCTCTTTCAACCGAACCACGTTCTCCGGGGTTTTTATTCCGCTTTCACTGACGAGCGTGCAGCCTTCCGGCGCCATCGCCGCCAGCTCAAAGGTCGTCTCGAGCGTCGTTGCAAAGGTTTTCAAGTTGCGGTTGTTGATGCCGATGCAATCCGAACCCGCATCGATGGCGCGCCGCATCTCCTCGCGGTCGTGCACCTCCACCAGCGGCTGGAGCTCCATGGTTTGGATTTCCTTTATAAAGAAAGCGAGCTCTTCATCCGAAAGCGCGCCGACAATCAGCAGTACCGCCGAGGCCCCCATGGTTTTCGCGTGGATGATCTGCCACGGGTCGACCACAAACTCCTTATAGAGCATCGGCAACCCGACTGCATTCCGGACGCTGGAAAAATCTGCCGCCCCTCCGCCGAAATATTTTTCATCCATCAGGCACGAGATCGCACTCGCGCCGTTGGCTTCGTAGTCCTTGGCAATTTCAGCCGGGTCGAACGGATCGCGGATCAGGCCCGCCGAGGGCGACTTGCGCTTCACCTCCGCAATCAGCCCCATCGGTGCTGCGCGCAGCGCTTCCACAAAACCGGGCTGCCTTCCAACGGTTGAAAGCTGCGCCCGCAACTGTTCCAGAGATCGCGCCGCCTTGCGGCCTTCAATCTCAACCCGCTTGTCGGCAATAATCTGTTCGAGAATGTTCATGGCCAAATTGAAACCACGAAATACACAACCACACGAAAGAAAAAGCCCTCTCTGAATCATTTCGTGTGTTTTGTGTATTTTATGTGTTTCGTGGTTCCGCTCCCTATCTGTTTTTCTTTAAGTACGCCTCAATGAACAGGTCAAGATTGCCGTCGAGGACGCCTTGGACATTGCCGACCTGCGTGTCGGTCCGGTGGTCCTTTACCATCGTGTAGGGCTGCATCACGTAGGACCGGATCTGCGAGCCCCAGGAAATTTCGCCTTTATCTCCGTAGAGCTGATCGACCGCTTGGCGCTTCAAGTCCTGCTCGCGCTCGTAGAGGCGCGCCTTGAGCATCTTCATCGCCGCCGCCTTGTTCTTGTGCTGCGAACGTTCGGCCTGGCACTGCACCACGGTTCCCGTCGGCAGGTGGACAATGCGGACGGCCGAGTCGGTCGTGTTGACGTGCTGCCCGCCCGCGCCCTGCGCGCGGTAGGTGTCGATCCGCAAATCCGATTCGACAATTTCAATATCGATATCGTCGTCGATCTCCGGGGTAACATCCGCCGCGACAAAGGAGGTGTGCCGGCGCGACTGCGAGTCGAACGGGCTGATGCGCACGAGGCGATGCACCCCGCGCTCGGACTTCAGCAAGCCGTAGGCATACGGCCCCGAGATCAACAGCGACACGCTCTTGATTCCCGCTTCGTCGCCCGCCTGGTAATCGAGAATCTGAACCTTGAAATCCTTGCGCTCGGCATAGCGCGTAAACATCCGATAAAGCATGTCCGCCCAGTCGCAGCTCTCCGTACCGCCTGCCCCCGCATGCAGCGTCAGGTAGGCGCCGTTGCCGTCGAATTCCTCCCCCAGCAGCGATTGCATTTCCAACGCCTGGAAACTGCTCTCCACCTTTTCCAGCTCGGAGGCCGCCTCCGTCAGCGCTTCCTCCTCGCCCGCCGCCGCCAGCTCCAGCATCACCTCCGCATCGTCGAGTCCGGCGGTGATCGCGTCGAATGGCTCGAGTACCAGCTTAAGCTGTTTCGACGAGGCAATATTCGCCTGCGCCTTGTTCTGGTCGTTCCAGAATTCCGGCTCGGCGGCTTCGGTTTCCAGGATTTGGAGCGCCGCACGCTTCGCGTCGATTTCCAGATAGCCCTGCATCTCCGCCAGTTGTTCGCGGAAGGTTTCCATCTTGGCTTTCAGTTCGTCGTGCATAGTTTTCCTAAAGGGTAGAGCCCGGAAATATAACCCAAGGCACTCCGAAGCCAAACCCCGCAATGAAAAAAAGAGATTCCGCTACTTCGCCGCTGGTTCCTGCGCTACGAGCCAAGCCTGTGCCAGCGGATAATTATTCCACGCCGCCTGTTGGCACTCCGCGCATATCTGCGCCTCCTCGCGGCTCCTTGGAGAATAGGAGCCGGGTGAATTCTTCGGCAGCTTGCGGTGTCCTTTGAGATACACCTCGGCATACCCGTTTGCCTTGCGGGCGACTTCCAGCGCTTCCTTGGCCTCGTCCATTCCCGCGTTCAGGAACCGCTCCAGCACATAGCCCCAGGCCATCACCGCGCTATAGGGCCGCTCGTCCTCGAACTCCTTCAAGAGCCGTCCCGCATCCTCCCGCCGGTTCTCTTGGAAATAAAGCCCGAGCAAGACGTAGCGAATCCCCAGGTTGTCGCCCGGGCACAGTTCCAGCATCCCTTCATACTCAACAATCGCCTCCCCGGCTTGCCTCGCACGGGTCAACCGAATCGCCAGATCGTTGCGGGCGCGCATATAGGGCCGCGTTTCGAGCATCAGCCAAAAATCCCCTTTGCACTCCTCGAACACATCCTTGCCCAGACGCTTTGCTGCGGTTTCCACAATATGCCGCGAAAATTCGAGCGCCTCTCCTCCAGAGGGATCGAACATGTACAAAACCTGAAGTAGGCAATCCACATTGCCGGGATCGAGTTCCAAGGCTTTGAAAATCAGATCGGCATCGCCCTTCTCCATCGCATCGTAATAAAGCTCCTGCGCCTGGAACTCCTTTTCCGAACCGCTTTTTGTGGCCGCTCCGCCCATGGAACGCTCCATGTGCATCCGTATATTTGCAAAAATCTCGTCGTCGTTGTTTTTCTCTTTCGCCATGTCCATCTCCTTTTTTTTCCTAGTCGCTTGACCCCGGCCTCATCGGTCAAAAGCTCCATTTGCCGAATCGCCATTCTGGGCAATCAGATAGCAGGCGTAGCGCGTAGGCATGAAATCCTCGATTTCCCGCTGTCCGCCTTTACCGTGCGTGATCAATTTCGTGACGCCACGAAAATGATGCTCTGGATTGTAACCCGTTGTTTCGCAGGCTTCCACCGCACGGCGGATCGCCGTCTGGAAATTTTCCCACCGGACATATCCCAGCGGCTCCTGCAAATCCCGCGCAAACCAAAACTCCACATCGTTATCCGGCACCGCCTGCGCCAGCGCATTGAATTGGTTATGCATGTGCTGAATGACTTCGCTTTTCATCTGCTTGTCCTTCTATTTAATCGGCCATCGCGGAATGGCAGTATCGATCTCTTGCATCAGTTCATCCGTGCGGCAGAGGGCGACGACGATTTTCTGGTAGTGGCGCACATCGTCGAGGGCAAGCGTCCCCCCTTTTCCAATGTTGGGAACCGGCTTAATCAATCTCCTCCAACAGACGGGCGATTTCTTCTGGAGAGGGAAGCATCCCCTGCAATTCTTTGGGCAAGCGGTCGACGATGCGGTAGGTCGCCACGCCAATCGGTTTGCGGGCATCATGCAACGCGTATTCCACCACGGTTCGACTCTTTTCTTTGCAAAGAATAATACCGATTGACGGATTCTCGTCGGCCTCACGCACCTGTCGATCAAGTGCCGCGAGATAAAACTGCATTTTACCGACAAACTCAGGCTCAAACTCGCCGATTTTCAGATCGATAGCGACCAAACACCGAAGCCGCCGATGGAAAAGTAGCAGGTCGATGAAATAGTCTTTCCCGTCCACCACCAACCCAAACTGGCTTCCAACAAAAGTGAACACTCCGCCCATTGCACGCAGGAAATCTTCGATGCGCCCAATCAAACCGCGTTCAAGCTCGCGCTCAGAATGTTGCTCGCCCAATTCTAGAAAATCGAATGTGTATTCATCACGCACCGCCAGCTTGGCCTGTGCCCGCAACTCAGGGGTAAGCACCTGATCAAAATTGCTCTGCCCGGTTAGCGATTTTTCATAGCTCTTGTTTTCGATTTGATGAATCAGTACATTTTTCGACCAGCCAAATTTACGGGTCATCCGAATATAAAACTCGCGCTCCAACGAATCCTTACAACGCTGGAAAACAATGACATTATGCGTCCATCCAATTTGTGCAACCAGTGGTTGCAATTTTGGGCTCTCCCTATACGTCAAATAGAACTCCCGCATATAGAACACGTTGCGCTGGGAAAAGCCCTTAATCCCGGGAAACTCGCGGTTTAAATCTACACCCAGTTGCTGGACAATTGATTTTACCCCAGCTCTCCCCAACCTGCCGATCAACAATCATCCGCCCGATATCCCAGTAGAGTCCAACCAACTCGCG
The DNA here is from genome assembly GCA_030630445.1 of Kiritimatiellales bacterium. Taxonomy (GTDB): domain Bacteria; phylum Verrucomicrobiota; class Kiritimatiellia; order Kiritimatiellales; family Pontiellaceae; genus Pontiella. The sequence goes on from DAOVNC010000066.1 coordinate 5,360, forward strand.
ATTGACCGCCTTCAGCGCGGCGTACTGCGCCTCGTGAATCCGCGACTTCACCTCCTTTAAAAACGAGGGATAGTTTCCTGGCAGTTGTTTTTCGGCATCACTCATATCACAGCCTCTTTTTCAGCCAATCCATTGCGGTTTGCTCGTCCGTTTCAATCGCCATTTCAACGGCGCGTTTCGCGCATTGAATTGGTGATGCATGTGCTGAATGGCTTCGCTTTTCATCTTCTTGTCCTTCTATTTAATTGGCCATTGCGGAATGACGGCATCGATCTCCTGCATCAGTTCGTCCGTGCGCCCCAATGTAGACGAAGCATCCTGCCTCGTTGCGGTAGAGCGGACGGCGGGCGGTTCACGGCATGGATCGTTTTCCCGTTCGATTCGATAGCTTCTTGAGCGCCGGGCGATAGGAATGCTCAGTGGCATTCCCGCGCCTGTATTCCGCCTCCGCCTCCAAAAGGTATTGCCTGATCGCGTCAATCATTCCCACTGCCCCCATAAATCCGTATTTCCAATGACTGGAAAAGTTTTACCGGAAAGTTCCAACCACTGGAAGCGCGGGGCATTTCTTTTTACGGAAAGGTGGTCGCAAATTGCGCCCGGTTCGGATTCCCCTGTTTTTAAGGCCGCGGATTGTGATCTTAAACAACCCGATGCACAGCGTAGTTGTTTTTGAAGCGACGTCCCCGTCGCTTTACGGGGGGAATGGCTCTGCCGCGCGGGAACGCGACGAGGACGTCGCGTCTACGATTTTGACCCCGCCACTAATCCCCGCCCCCCTTGTAGTCGAACCCAATTTTTCGCTTCGGCGGATCGGGCGGCGGCGCCAGCAACGGCTGAAGATGCTGCCAGATGGTTCCCAATGCCTGATCATGTTCCAGCAGGGTCTTGTCGATCTCCGCCAACCGCTTGAGAATCTCCACATTCGCCGCCAGCCGCTCGCGCATCTGCACAAACGCCCGCACCACGAAAACGCTCATCGCCACCGCTTCCGGGCTATTGAGGATGGAGGCGGCCATGATGGCCCCGTGTTCGGTGAAGGCATGGGGAAGCTTGCGGCGGCCACCATGGGAACCGGTCACAATTTGTGACCGGTTCTCTTTATCCCCATCATTTTCAACGACTTCCAATCTTGAAGTCACAATCTGTGATTTCAAGTTGTCCCGTTCGACAGCGGGCGGGATCATCGATCCTACCTGCATCCTGCGCTAGCGTTTCTTCCAGCCTTTGAAGCGGAGGGCGAAGGCGACGGTTGCGGCGGCGAGGAGGGCGAACTTGGCGAAGGCGTCGGGGTGGCGGGTGTAGAAGGTTTCCCCGAGGCCAACGGGGCGCGGATAGATGTCGGCGGTGGTGAAGCCTTTGACCCGGGGGGCGAGGTTGCGCGTCACATTGCCGTAGGCGTCGATGGCGCAGGTGACGCCGGTGTTGCAGCAGCGCGCCATGGGGATGCGGTTTTCGACACAGCGGAAGACGGCGTGGGCGAGGTGCTGCTCGGACTGCGCGGAGGGGTCGAACCACCCGTCGTTGGTTTGGTTGACGAGCCAGCGCGCGCCGTTGCGCACGGCCTTGACGGAGAGGGGCGCGACGATATCCTCGAAGCAGATGAGCACGGAGAACGAGGCTTTGCCCCGGAGCGGGAGAAGCGTGCTTTCGGTGCCGCCGCGGAAGTCGACATCAATGGGCGTAAACTTTCCCAGCAAGCCGGGAAAGGGAACATACTCGCCGAAGGGCACCAGGTGCTGCTTGTCGTATTTGGCAATCATGGTTCCGTTGGTTCCGTAGAGAAGCGAGCTGTTGAAGTAGGTGCGGCCAGACTCCGAGAATTCAACATCCATCGCCCCGACGAGCAACGGGGTCCCCCGCCCTACCGTGCGCTTGACGAGCGCATGGCTCGGGCGGCTGACGCGGATGAAATCGGGGACGGCGGTTTCCGGCCAGATGACGAGGTCGAGACCGCCGAGCCGGGTGGCGGTTTCGGTGAGCTCTTCGAGGCGGGTGCGGATTTCCTGATCCTTTTCCCTGTCCCACTTTTCGGTCTGCGCAACGTTCGGCTGGATGAGTGCGACATGGATGGGTTGCAGCAAGACGGGTTTATTGAAGAGCGTGTTGAGGCCATAGGAGGCCGCGAGGGCGGTCGGCAGCAGGCCCAGCATTAGTTCGACGTGGGCGCGGTATTTCTTGGAACGCAAGCCTTGGATATATTGGTTCAGCGTGATGAACAATGCGGCGTTCATCCAGACGATGCAGGCCGACACCATATAGACCCCGCCCCATTCCGCAATCTGGATGAGGGCCGGGCTGGCATATTGGCTGACGCCGAGCGGATTCCACGGGAACCCAGTGAAAAGAAAGCCGCGCAGGTATTCCGATGCCACCCAGACCATCGAGAAGGAAAACATGAGCCGGAGGTTTTTCCTCCAGGAACCCATGCCCCACCGCCGCACGCAAACCGAAAGGGTAACCGCCGCCGGGATGAAGTAGAGTGCGCAGTAGAGCGCGAGCACCGCATACCCCAGCAACGCACTGAACTTGAGCGCCGCCCCTTCCACCCTGCCGGTCAGGTTGCGCAGCCAGAACAACGAGATCATGAAAAAGACGAAGCCCGCCAGCAGCCCGAGCAGCGCGGCTTTCTTTCCGGAGACCCGCTGCGCCGCAAGCATGAGAGGAACCAGACCGATATAGGCCAGCGACGAGTTTGAAAATCCGGGAAAACTCAGCGCGAGCAAAATACCGGAAAGGATGCTTCCCAGAACCGGAAGCATGGGGGATTGGAATAGTGGATGGGTGGATTTTCGAAGGGACGGGGCATCCTTTTCCATATCGGCTTTCCGGGGTTTCTTTTTCAATAATCCATTCATCCAGCAATCCATCCAGGGTTCATAGATCCAGATTAAGCAACGACGGGGTCGTCTTCCAGGAACGCGCCGCGACCTGTTGCCTGAAAAGGTCGGCCATGTACTCAAGCAAGTCGTCCGCGGCGGTGAGGGTTTGCGTTTTCGCCCCCCCCTCTTCGACGTTCAGCACAGCGAGGTCCTTCAATCCAAGAATCCCTTCACCATCCGTCGCATCCCAGAAAACGAACATTTTTTCAAGGAGCGTGCGGACGGTCCGGTAGAGCATCATCTCGTGCCGTTCCGCATCGGTGAGAACGAGCCGACCAAAGTCGAGCGTCCACATGCGGTCGATCTGCGCGCCGGCCCAGTCGGCCGGGCGGATGATGCCGAGCGAAAAGTAGGGGAGCAGCTGCGGGAAGTGGTGCAGTTCCGAGAGGATTTCCAGCCAGCGGGACACATGGCGGCGGTGGGGCTCCATCGATTCCAACACATGCGTGGCGGCGGCGCGGTCGCCCACCGCACAAAATGCGCGGGCAACCAGCAGGTTAAGGTCGCGCGACTGCAAACCTCCGGGGTGGAACTTTTGGCAATACATGGAAAGGCTCGCAACTAGATTGTCGGCCACCGTGCCGGACGGGATGTCCAAGGTTTGGAATACGTCCCGCACGAGTGCGGACCACGCCTCTTGACGGGAGTCCACGGATGGAAAAGAGGTTCGCTTCATTCGCGCCCGATGAGGCGCTCAACCTCGTTCATGAACTGGCCGGCATCACGGAAGCGACGATAGACGGAGGCATAGCGGATGTAGGCCACTTCATCGAGCTTCTCAAGCGCAGCCATGACCTTCTTGCCCAGCGCCATGCTCGGGATTTCCTTTTCATATTCCGACTCCGCTTCCATCAGAATCGTATCGGCAATGCGCTCGATTTGCTCTACGCTGATATGCCGTTTGCGGCAGGCAATCTGGAGACTCTTGATGAGCTTGTCTCGACTCAACTCCTCCCGGCGCTCGTCGCGCTTGGTCACCTGGAGTTGGGCGCGCTGGATTTCTTCGTAGGTGGTAAAGCGGTGGCCGCAGTCAACACAGACCCGCCGGCGGCGGATGGAATCGCCGTTGCGGACTTCGCGACTATCGATTACACGGTTTTCTCTGCCTTCACATTTCGGACATCTCATGCGGAACCCCTCCTTACCCTACGGATGGCGGGAAGATAGCCTACGACGGCAAACCCGAACAACAAAAAACGCCCCGGACCTACGGGGCGTTTTTGCCTTCAATTAAAGCCGCCTTTACTTCTTCTTCGCAGCTTTCTTCTTGGCCGGTGCTTTTTTCTTAGCCGGCGCCTTCTTCTTGGCTGGTGCCTTTTTCACAGCTTTTTTCTTAGCTGGCGCCTTCTTCTTGGCTGGTGCTTTTTTCACAGCTTTTTTCTTAGCTGGTGCCTTCTTCTTGGCCGGTGCCTTTTTCACAGCTTTTTTCTTAGCTGGTGCTTTTTTCTTAGCTGGGGCTTTCTTCTTGGCCGGTGCTTTTTTAGCGGCGGCTTTCTTTTTTGCAGGAGCTTTCTTCTTCGCCGGAGCCTTCTTGGCCGGTGCTTTCTTGGCAGCTTTTTTCTTGGCCGGTGCTTTCTTCTTGGCTGGTGCCTTTTTCTTGGCCGGTGCTTTTTTAGCGACGGCTTTTTTCTTGGCTGGCGCTTTCTTTTTCGCCGGTGCTTTTTTCACTGCCTTCTTCTTCGCCGGGGCCTTTTTGGCCGGGGCCTTCTTCGCTTTTGCTTTCTTCTTTGCTGCCATTGTAGTCTCCTTAGTTTGTACTCCTAACGACCTCTACTGATGCATCGCTATGCCTCAACCCAACTTGCCTTTTTGCAAAGAGCTAGTACCGCGCGCTCTTCCTGAAAAATGTTTATAAGCACAAAGCGAGTTTTATGCAACCCGTTTAGCCTATAAAAAAAGAGAGCCGCATGGTCTTTTTTCCACCCCGAATTCCAGTCGCCGAAAATGAAAATCCCCGAGGTGTGCAACCACAAAAAAACCGCCCTGCATGAGGGCGGTTTTTTTTGCTTGCCGATGATGCGAAGCTAGAGTTCCTGCGTGATCTTTTCGACTAGGTACGCTTCGATCGTGTCGCCCGCTTCAAAGTTCGTGAAGTTCTCCGGACGGATGCCGCACTCCTGCCCTTGGCGGACTTCGGTGGCTTCGTTTTGGAACCGCTTGAGCGAACCGATCATTCCCTCGAAAAGGATATCGCGACCGCGCTTGATGCGGATGCTGGCCTTCGCGGTAATGCGTCCGCTCATCACCATGCAACCGGCGATCTTGCTCTTCTTGCTGAGCTCGAACACTTCGCGGACTTCCGCCTCGCCGATCACCTGCTCGCGCAGCTCCGGTTCAAGCAGTCCCTTCATCGCGCTTTCCACGTTGTCAATGAGTTCATAAATGATGCTGTAGAGGCGGATCTCAACCCCTTCGCGCTTGGCGGCGGCGTTTGCCCCGTTCTCTTTTCCGGTGTGGAATCCGAGGATGATCGCGTCGGATGCACTGGCCAGCAATACATCGTTTACGGTAATGTTTCCGACGTCGTTGGAGATAATCTTGATCTCGACCTTGTCGCTCTTGATCCCTTTCAGGGAATGGGAAATCGCTTCGAGGGATCCCTGCACGTCGGCTTTGACGATGGCCTTGAGTTCTTTTTTCTCGAGCGAATCCGCAGCGCCAAACAGATCGTCGAGCGACATCTTCTTCGGAGCGGCGGCACCCTCCAGCGCCTGCATGCGGACGTCCTGCTGCATCTCTTCGGAAATGGCTTTCGCCTCCCGGTCGTTCGACATCACCTGGAACTCGTCGCCGGCACCCGGCACGCTGGTTAGGCCAAGGATTTTCACGGCGGTCGACGGCCCGGCCGAACGAACCTTCTTGCCTTGGTCGGTGATGAGCGCCTTGACGCGTCCCCAGCAGGGGCCGCAGATTACACTGTCGCCCACTTGGAGGGTTCCGCTCTTCACGAGCAAGCTGGCGGTCGGCCCCATGCCTGGCTCCATCTGGGCCTCGACCACAAACCCGTTCGCCGGCTTGTTGGGGTTTGCTTTAAGCTCCAGCATTTCGGACTCGAGAACAATGCGTTCGAGCAGCCCGTCGATTCCTTCGCCGGTGGTCGCGCTCACGGGGCAGCAACCAATCGATCCGCCCCAGTCCTCGACCATGATTTCGTTTTCCTGCAGCTGCTGTTTCAAGCGGTCGGGATTCGCCGAACGCAAATCCATTTTATTCATTGCAATGATAATGCAAACCCCGGCCGCCTGCGCATGCTTGATGGCCTCGATGGTTTGCGGCATCACGCCGTCGTCCGCGGCAACCACCAGCACCGCGATATCGGTCAGGTTTGCACCGCGTGCGCGCATGGCCGTGAACGCCGCATGGCCCGGCGTGTCGAGAAAGGTGATTTTATGGTCGTTCAGCTCAACCGTGTACGCGCCGATGTGCTGCGTGATTCCGCCGGACTCGCCCGACACCACGCGGGTGTCGCGAATCTGGTCGAGCAGCG
>DAOVNC010000472.1 GCA_030630445.1 Kiritimatiellales bacterium
ATCCGCCTACCGGCGTGATCGAAATGACACATTTTCTTGTCATTTTCCCGATGAAAATCGGGAAAGGGTGAGAAATCTTATTAAGTTTTTTGTATAAAATCAGTAAAATCCTTACATCGAACTCACGTTATATTAAGTTGTCAGCCTGTCCACCGGTTCGCCCACTGGCGAACCGGCGAACTGGCGTGATAAGAATCCTTTTATGTGTCGGTATGCTGGTGTAGAAAAAGATTCTCGCCATACCGATGAATCGGGACCGAGGTGATCTTCTGAATGACAATTACGTACTGCCCACCGATAACTGAGGTTTTACAGATGTACATTAAAGTTAATTGCATTATTATGAAAAATGCATTATATTGAAAAATAATATAAATATTTTTATTAGAGGAAAAATCATGCCGTCACTACAGGTTAGAGAATTGCCGGAGCAAATTTATCAAAAACTAAAAGAAGAAGCGGCAAAAAAACATCGCAGTCTCGCACAACAGGCTGTTATAACTATTGCCAAAGGGCTAAACACATCTCTTAATGTAAAGGAGCGCAGAATTGAAGTTCTATCTGAGCTAAAAAAAAATAAAGATAGAGTTCTCGCTTATAAGCTCAGTGATCCGGTTGGCTTGATCAGAAAGGACAGGGAAAGATGATCTGTATCTTAGACGCAAGCGCTGCAATAGAGATTGCGTTAAACAAGCCAAAGTCGAAGCGTCTGGAAAATTATTTAAAAAAAGCGGATTGGATCATTGCCCCGGATATTTTTATATCCGAAGTAGCAAACACTTTTTGGAAATATCATCAATTTGAAGATCTTGCTCTCGCCTGAACTCGTCGGCGCTGAGGTCGCGCGCGAGCTGCACGTCGCCAGGAATGTTGACGAATTCCGGGGCATAGCCGGAGAACTGGGTGGATTCGTAGGCCATGGCCTGGGTTTCATCGGAGGTGACATGCAAAATCCACAGTTTGGCATCCAGTGCGGTGGCGAGCTTGGCCGCCTGTTCAAGGACGGCATCGGTGTTCTTTGAAAAGTCGACTGCGGAAAGAAGTTGTTTCATGGCATCTCCCTTGTTTCATCTCTGCCCGTATTCTATTCCGGGCAGGGCGGTTGGCAAGGATGCGTTGAAATTGTTTTCGGGAGACGGTGCGGTTTTTAGTCCGAGGGCTTTATCTCGCTGAGCGCGGGAAGGGTGATGGTGATGGAGGTTCCCCCTTTGCTCGTTTCGATATCCATTTGTCCGTTATGGTCGATCACCGCGCGCTTGGCGATCGGCAGGCCGAGGCCGAGACCGCGTGCTTTTATGGTGCTGAATGGCGAGAAGACCTTGTCGCGAACCGATTCATCGATGCCGCTGCCGTTGTCGGTGACGGTGATGAATACCTTGGCGTGCCCGTTCTGCGGGTCTCGGCTTTTGACGGAGACGTTGATTCGCGACCCCTTTTTGTTGTCGAGGTTTTCGGCGGCGTTTTTGAGGAGGTGGTAGATACACTCTTCCATCGAGGCGGCATCGCCATTGACTTTCAGTGCCGAGTCGTCGGCCGAAAGGTGGATCTTGAGGTTCCCATGGTCGAGCTCGGACTGGATCCGGGTTACGGCATGCTCGATGGGTTTGCGGATGTCCAGCGATTTGAAAACCGGATGGGGCAGGTTGGCAAAGCCGTTGATCTTGTCGATGATCTGGTTGAGCTTGTCGACCTCGGCGACGACCTGCCCGCTGAATTCCGCCCGGAAGTCGGGATCGTCGTAGCGTTTGGGGAGGAGCTGCGAAAAGGTCTTGATGGCGACGAGCGGGTTGCGGATCTCGTGGCTCATGCTGGCGGCCAGTTCGGCCCAGAAGGCGGCGCGTTCGAGTTGCTGTTCTTTCTCCTGAAGGAGTTTGGCTCCGGTGACGTCGCGAAGCATCAGCATGGCGCCAACGCAGGTTCCCCCGTCCATCAGGCAGCGCGTCTCGGCCGAGAGGGTCCGCTTGGTGCGCGGATCCGTCCATTCGCGCGAGTCGCGGATTTCCTGGTCGCCAAGGGCGCGGCGGAGCATATCGGCGATGTGGCTACCGAGGCTCTCCGCACGCTGGCCAATGATGGCTTGCGTTTCGGTTTGGAGGGTTTCGCGCGCCGTGCTGTTGAACCAGCGGATGGTGGCGTTTTCGTCGCACGCGATGATGCCGAACGGGATGGAGTGGAGCAGGGTTTCCGCGAGGGCTTTTTGGAGGGCGGTTTCTTCGTACTGAAGCGCTTTCTCGAGCGTGGTGGAGATATGGTCGGCGAGGCCTGTGAGGTCTTCGAGATCGATCTCATCGAACGGGATGCCGGTGGCGCGCTGGCCGACGAATATCCAGCCCTGGATGCGGTTGGCGGCATAGAGCGGGGCGATGATTTCCGCCCCGAGCGAATCAAGCGTTTGCTTGAGCATGGCGCGTTCTTCCGGATCGTGTATGTTTTCGAGCATCTGCCGGGAAACCAGATGGGTGTTCATTTCAAGCCAGCGGACGAAGGGGCTGCCTTCGTGGATGGCG
>DAOVNC010000369.1 GCA_030630445.1 Kiritimatiellales bacterium
ACACTCCTTTACCTCCCGGTTTCGAAACGGTTAGGCAACCACGTTGCCCGATCCGCCCGAAAATCGGGAAGCTTTAGTTGGAGTGATACACTTTTCGGCCGCCCCGCCGCCCGCCGCACTTTTCAACCGACGTTTACACGTGGCCGTCCCGTGTTCTTTTTTCCTCGTTTAAACCGTCTCTGTCTTCCTGTTTTGCGGCTGTTTCCCAAGCGCTGGACAGACCGCTGCACGGCCGCTTCCGGAGTGAAAGCGGCGGGTTCGGTTTTCGTATCGCAGCCGGCTCGGCTGCCCTGTGCAACGGTGCGGTTCTATCCGATTCCTCGCGGGCAGGGGATAAGCCTGATGGTTTTTGCGATGGGCGGAATAGTGCCTGAAAACCTGGAAAGCCGTCGAGATAGCCTTTTTGTTTCATATAGTATACTATATAAAATGCGCTATAAATGGCGATTAGAGGGGTTAAATATATAGTATACTATATGAAAAGGAGCGGGTTATGAGTGCGGGAAACAGGCAGAAGACCCGCCTTTATGAACCTTCCATCCCGCTCCGGATTGCATCGCGGTGGCTCGGGTTGAGGTTGAAGTGGTGCTGCATGAAGGCTCCCTCAATGACGGAGAGATGGAATTGCTGTTTTGCCGATATTGCGGTCTTTACGGCGAGCTGCGGATGGTCGGCCTTTTGCCATGCGCGCAGGATGGCGAGCACGTCGGGCGGACAGGCAAGGATCGGAAGCTTTGTTTTCTTGGAGCAGGGGGTGCAGACAACGCCACCTGCGGTGGCTGAAAAGGCGAGCGGGCCGGTTGCGTTGCACTGGGTGCAGCTTCCAAGGTTGGGGGCGTGGCCGTGGTAGTCGCAAAACCGCAGCTCCGCCCAGTGGATGAACTGGGGGAACCTGCCGTACTCCTCTGCGAGGTCGAGCAGCTCCTCGAAGAATTCGAAGAGGCCGGGGTGGGGGGCTTCGTCGGGGGTGGTTTGGCTGAAGAGGGCGGAGAGGTAGGATGCGGCCTGCATGGCGCGCCAGTCGATGCGGAAGGTGTTGCGCGGATGGAGCATGGCGCATTCCTTTGCGGTATGCAGGGCGTGGGGGCGTTTTGCGAAGTAGAGCAGTTCGCTGGTGCCGAAGAGTTCGTATTCCCCAAGGAATGGACTCTTGGGACGCAGGGCGCCTTTGAGCAGGGTCGATACCTTTCCGTGGTGGCGCGTGAGCCAGTGCACAATGCGCGACGTACTCGAATAGGGATAGTAGGCAAGCGGGATGGCGGTGGCTTTGATGATCACAGTTTAGGCCAGATGGGCGGCACCAATCATCAGCAGGGTTACGCCGTAGTAGATCAGTAACGCGAAAATATCGTTCGATGCCGAGACAAACGGGCCGGAAGCCACGGCGGGATCGACCTTGATGCGATCGAGCAACACCGGAACCAGCGCCCCGAAGACCGCCGCGAAGGCCATCGCGCTAAAGAGGGCGATGGCGACGGTGAGTGCAAGGTAGGTGGGGGCGATGGCTGGAAGAATGGCGCTGCCGGAAATGATATAATGCGCCCACAGGCCGATGGTGGTTCCGCAGATGACACCCATGATGGCCCCGGCAATGATTTCGTGGGTTAGAATCTTGGTGATGCGCCGGCTGTGGCTCGCGCCGAGCGCGATGCCCCGGATAATCAGGGTGGAGGATTGGATTCCGGTGTTGCCGCCCATGGCCATGATGATCGGAACGAAGAAACTAAGCGCAATAATCTCCGCCATGCCCAAGTGGTTCATGAAGCTCTTGAGGATCAAGCTGCTGACGAAACCCGTTCCAAGGGTGATGAGCAGCCAAGGCAACCGGGCCTTGCAGGCCTGCAATGGCGAGGTGTCTTCGAGTTCGGAGTCGCTTGAACCGGCGAGCTTGAAGATGTCTTCCGAGGCTTCTTCCTCGATGACGTCCATGATGTCGTCCACCGTTACGCGGCCAACGAGCTTGTTTTGTGCGTCTAGAACCGGCAGCGAGCTGAGGTCGTATTTCGATGCGATCCGCGCCACCTCTTCCTGATCGGTATCGGTGCGGACGGAGAGGGTTTCATGGTCGACCAGCTCTTCGAGGGGCATGTCGCGATTGGCTTTTTTAAGGAGTTCCCAAAGTTGGATCGAGCCGGTTAATTGTCCGTTCGTATCGATTACATAGACGGAGTAGACCGGCTCTTCGAGTTCAAGCGTGCCGATATATTCGAGGGCTTCGGCGGCGGTCATGGCTGCACGAACCGCCACGAAGTCGGAGGTCATAATGCCGCCGGCGGTGTCTTCGTCGTATTGGAGGAGTTCGCGGACTTCGTCGGACTCTTCGTCCTCCATGAGTTCGAGAATATTTTCGCTGCGGTCGTCTTCAAGCTCCCCGAGCACGTCGGCGGCATCGTCCGGGGCCATCTCTTCGACAATATCGGACAGCTCCTCGTTGCTCAACTCTTCAAGAATATCGGCTTCGGCCTGATCGTCGAGTTCGGCCAGGACATCCGGTTTGATTTCGTCGTCAAGCAGGTCGAACAGGATATTGTGGAAACTGGCCGGGGCATGGTTGATGATTTCGGCAATGTCGGCCGGATGCAAGTTCTCGAAAAACGCCGGGAGTTTCCCCCAGAGTTCCTCTTTGATGCAGAAGCGAATCTGCTCTTTGATGCGATTGGTCTTCGACATGGTTTGCGATCTTAGTGGAAATCCGGAAAACCATAGACATTGCGCCGGGCAAGTCCAAGTTTTTTAGTAGTCGGGATAGTTGGAGGGGTAGGTTTCTCCGGGGGAGCGCCGCCAGTGCTTGTATGCCCAAAGCCAGTATTCGGGATGTTCGCGGATTTCTTTCGAAACAATATTCTGGATCTTTTGGGTGAGTTCGAATGCAACCTGATCCGCATCCTTCTCTTTGTCGAAAGCCGGTGGCTGAAGGGTTCCCGGGGAATAAAGCCGGTATTTTCCGTCCTGTCGCGGCATGCAGAACCCGAAAAATATTTCGGTTCCGGTGCGGTAGGCCAAGGCGGCGGGCGCCGAGGAGACGGACATTGGAAAACCCAGGAAATCGACCAGGATCCCTCCCTCGCGTTGGTCTGTGTTTTGGTCGAGCACAAAACCCACCGTGCCCTTCTTTCGCAAGCGCGCAATCAGGGTGCGCAGCGCGCCCTTTTGCGGGATAATGGTTTGTCCGCTCTTTTCGCGCAAGTGGCGGAGGAGGCCGTCGACATGCGGGTTTTTCACCGTTGCGGCAATACTGGCCAGATCCGCGCCGCGCAGGGCGAGGGTCTGGGCTATCACCTCCCAGCTTCCAAAATGGGCCGTGATGAAGATGTATGCCTTTTGCTGGGAAAACGGAGCGAAATCCGGAGCGGTTTCAACGTGCTTCCGGATGCGCTTTTCCGGGTTTTTTGAAAACCAGAACACATCCAGCATGGTGAGGCAGAAGGTTGTGAACGAGCTAGTGAGTATGGAGCGTTTTTCGGCGGCGGTTTTGGTGTCGCCGAAGACCGCATCGAGGTTGGTCATTCCGATCCGCTTTTCGCGCAGCGGCAACCGCCATGCCAGACGCCCCGCCAGTCTCGAAAGCCCCACCACCGCGCAACGCGGGAG
>DAOVNC010000223.1 GCA_030630445.1 Kiritimatiellales bacterium
ACATGCTCCGATCGAGGAAATCTTCAATAAGCCGCAGCACCCCTACACGATGGGGCTGCTCAACTCCATTCCCAAGCTCGACACGGAGCAAAAGTCCAAACTATTTGAAATCGAAGGCATGGTGCCCGACCTCTTCAGCATGCCCGAGGGATGCCGTTTCCAAAACCGGTGCCCCTACGCCGCCGAACAGTGCGCCCAGCCACAATCGCCCGCACAGGTAAAGGACGGGCATAAGGTTTCTTGTATTCGCCACGGGGAGATTGACCTGAAATGAACGACGCCAACACACCGCTAGTGAGTATCAAGGATTTGCAGAAATACTTCCCCATCCATGGGGGCGTGTTCTACCGCCACATGGGCGACGTCCACGCCGTTGATGGTGTCTCGTTCGACGTCTACCAAGGCGAGACCCTCGGCGTGGTGGGCGAGTCCGGCTGCGGCAAATCCACCCTCGGAAAGGCGCTGCTCCATCTCTATCCGCCCACCGCCGGCCAGGTCGAGTTTGAAGGCGTTGATCTGGATACAATCCCCACAAAGCGCCTGCGCGAAATGCGCAAGGAGATGCAAATGATCTTCCAGGATCCAATGGAATCGCTCAACCCGCGCATGTCCGTCGGCAGCATCCTCGAAGAACCCTTTATCATCCACAAAGGCGAACACGAATTCGACACTGCGAAAAAACGCAAGACCGAGATCCTCCGCATTCTCGAAGAGGTCGGCCTGCCGAAAAGCGCCTTCGACCGATACCCGCACGAATTTTCCGGCGGCCAGCGTCAGCGCATCGGCATTGCTCGCGCCATTGCCCTGAAGCCCAAACTCGTGGTCTGCGACGAGCCCGTCTCCGCCCTCGATGTCTCCGTCCAGTCCCAGGTTCTCAACCTGATGGTTCGCCTCCAGAAGGAGATGAACCTGACCTACATATTCATTGCCCACAACCTCTCCGTGGTGAAATACATTGCCGACCGCATTTGCGTCATGTATCTCGGCCGCGTGGTGGAAGACGCCGGATCGCAGGCCCTCTATAAAAAGCCGATGCACCCCTACACCCAGGCGCTGATCTCGGCCATTCCCGAGCCCGACCCCGCGCTGAAAAAAGAGAAGCAGGTGCTGGAGGGCGACGTGCCCTCCCCCATCAAGCCGCCGCCCGGCTGCCACTTCCACCCCCGCTGCCCCCATGCCCGGGAACAATGCAAAGTGGACGCCCCTGAACTGCGCCCCGTCGACGGCGACGAAAGCCATCGGGTCGCCTGCCACTTTGCCGAGGAAATCTTCGGCTTGGTCTCGCAAAACCTGTAGCCGCGATCCATGATCGCGGCTTGGAGGAAAAGGACTTTTGTGCCGAGCGGTGAGATCTCGGATCTCACCTACAAGAAAACCACCGCGGCAATGTTTTTTAATACGCTAGCGGTAGGCGCGGAGCTGCTTGATAAACTCGCGTACCGTATCCCGGTCGAAGCCGGTTGTCGTGAGGACGTTGCCATCCTTCTCCACCTCGTTGCCGGTATACCGGGCCTTGCGGCGGACCGCTTCGCCGGAATGCTGCTTGCTGGTGGTCATTTTCTTTTCCAGCAGGGCTTCGTCGGCGGCGATTAGCGCAAGGGCGGCGGAACCCACCGCCGTCAGCTTTTTCTCTGCGGCATTCGCTTCCCGCACGATGCGGAGGATCTCCTCGTTTTCCCAGATCGGGGTGCCGCCACTGCCGTCTAGCAGAAGCAAAATATCGATGTCCTCGCCCTTGATTCCGGTCATCGGCACGGGGGGCTGTGCGGTGTAGGCCTCCGCATCCTCCAAGAAAGAGATGGACAGCTGGGCACCATCGGCCAGCAGTTCGCGCCGGATCAGATCCAGATACTCGCTCTGCGGGGAAGAGGCGATGATTGCAATCTTCTGCTCGGCAAGATCGTAGAACGGGGCAAGCGCGGTCTTGAAGCGCAGCTTGCCCGCCTGAATGTCCAGCACGATGACCTTGTCATGTGCTGCCATGGCCTTTTCCAGCGCGGACTCAAAGCTCGCTACATCGCCAACCGGCTCGCCTTCCACCGCCGTGATAATCTGGCTCGCCTTTAGATCGGCTTTCGCGGCGGGACTATTCTTTCCCGCACCCTTCACAATCACGCCGGGGACATCGGGCAGGCCCAGATAGACGCGTTGCAATTTGACGATGTCATAATACTTGAGCCCCAGCGTCTCATACTGGTGGATCTTCTGCTCCCCGGGCCAGCGGCGCGTGGCCGGTTTGGGCTCGGTTTCCTCGAGCACCGCCCGAAGAGCCACCTCCTCGTAGGCACCCGGCACACCGCGCATCACGGCCAACGTAATAGAGGTTCCGGGTTTGCGAATGGTAAAGTCCCAATTTATATCCAGCATTTCAGCCTGGGTACGTGCCGCGACCGGCTTCCCGTCGATGGCAACCAGAATGTCTCCCTGCCGAAGACCCGCTTTTTCCGCGCTGCTGCCCTTCATGATATAGTTCACCAGAACGCCTTGCTTGAATTGCAGGGCGCGGCCGAGCTCGTCGTAGATTTCGCTCGCGAAAAAGATCGGCACATCGCTACGGACAAAGTGGCCATACGCCATGAAATGATCCCGGAGAACCTGCACCACATGGGACGGAATCGTGAAGCCGAGGTTGTTGGATCCGCGCGATGCATAGGTGTTGATGCCCAGCACCCGGCCCTCGCGGTCAAAGAGGGGGCCCCCGCTGTTGCCCGGATTGATGGCCGCATCGGTTTGGAGCACCGCGGTGAAGGTTCCGAGATCGGTGCGGGTCACATTGCTGAGCATCCCGCTGGTAAAGGTTCGCTTAAGCCCCTGCGGAGTGCCCACCGCAAAACATTTCTGCCCGATTTGTGCCTGCTTCGAGTCGGCAAACTCCACCGGTTCCAGCGGGGTATCCACCTCGATTTTAAGCAGGGAAACATCGGGGTTCATGCAAAACCCCACCACCTTCGCCGGGAATTTTCGTTCGTCGCTCATGATCACCACAATCGACTTGGCGGGCTGGGAGGGGTCGTCGGGATCATTGCCCCTCACCACGTGTCCATTGCTCAGGATATACCCGTCCGGGCTAATCACAAAACCACTGCCTACCGCCCGCTCGTGCTGGATCGCCACCACAGACGGATCGACCTTGCGCACGATGGCGTCGGGAATGTCCTGGGGCGTCCCTTCCTGGGCCCGGCTCTCGCCGGCGTTGCACAATACAAGGGCCAGGGCCGTCAACATGACCGGGAGACCGGCCTCGGGGAAATAGCGCTTACTCATTGGTTTTCTCCTTTTCCATTCTTGCCCAGACTCAGGTTCAGGCTGGCGTAGCCCGTACTGCGTCCGCGGACGTAGCCTACCAGCAGGACTTCCGGTTTATCCTGGCGCACCCGGTCGAGTACGCGGTTGAAATCGTCCAGCGTCGGGGTGGGTTCCCCGCCCAGGGCGACAATCACATCCCCCTTGTTGAGGAGCTTGGAACCCATGCTACCGCTGAAGGCCGCCGAGCTGCCCTTGACCACCTCGGTGACCAGAACCCCGGCATCGGCGAAGAGGTTTTTCTTGATGACTTCCTGGTTGGAGATCGACTGCACGGCCACCCCGAGATCCTCGGCAAGCAGAGTGTCGGGTTCCGGAGCCTCGGCAAAGGTGCCGCTCAGAACCATCGGCTCTCCATCGCGAATCACATCGAGGGTGAACGCCTTTCCGGGCTTGGGTCGCAGCGACTGGATAAAGAACGTGTTGGCCCGGCTTCCGTTAAAGCGCAGGGGTTTGTTGTATAGCCCGACAAGGACATCTCCGGCCTGCAGGCCCGCCTCGGCGGCCGGGCTGCCTTCAAAGACATGCAGGGCCCATAGCGCGCTGCGGGGAAGATCCAGCTCGCGGCCATAGGCCTTGTTGACCGGCTGCGTCAAGATGCCTAGCCATCCTTTCTTTTTGGCTTCGTCATCGTCCTCGCCGGGATTCATGGCGTCGGCCAGAAGCACGGCAAAATCTTCCTCCAGATCGATCATGCTGCGAACCAAGCCTCTGACCTTGAGAATCCCCACCAACTGACCGTCGAGATCGATGAGCAGGCTACCCGCCATGGAGGGGGTTCCATCCATCCTAAACTCGCCGTAGCGCCCCGCCACTTCGCCGCGGCAGAAACCGAGTGAGGTGAAAATCTCAAAATCCTTGTCCTCGCCGGAGGGCTCCAACAGGACGCCCCATGCCCCTGCGGAAAACGTTTTCTCCGTGGGTCGCGGCAGGATCGTCAGTGGAGCTTCCGGTATGATTTTAAGGATGGCCAGGTCCAGGCGCTCGTCCGATTTGAGGATCTTGGCGCTGTACTCGGTGTCGCCGACCCACACCAAAATACGCTTGGCATCTGCGGGTTCGGCATGGCGAGGAAGAAGGATATGGCCATCGGCATCCAGAATCAGCCCGCAGTAGGTCTTGTCGGAGAGCGAAGTGTCCTTGCGGAGCGATCCCCCGCTGACCGTATACGAGTTGCCGGAGGGTTTGGTGCCCTCCATTTTAATCAGGACCAATCCGTCTTTCGACCGGTCGGAAACCTCGGTGACGGCCTGCTGCATGGCGGCGAACGAGCTCCTCCCCTGCGAGGGGGCGCTCTCCTTCGGGAGGGTACATCCTGCCAGCAGGGCGGTTGTGCCCAACAGGCCGATTCGTTGCAAATATCTATGCTTCATTAGCGGCTCCACGTGATGGTGATAATCCAAACTCAAGACAACCTTGATAGCTCCCCTGCCCCTGCAAGGAAACAAACCGCCATGAGTACACGAAACCCGGAGAGAAAGACAAGGCTATTCGGGGCAAATCTTTCCACCGTTGCTCCAAAACTTTTTGTGGCGATTTTTAGCTTTTGAAAGCGCGGCAACGTGTGCAGGAGGCGAGTTCAGTGCTATGCCTGCAAAGACGAAATATAATAAAGCTCCCCGACCCAAGGGTCGGGGTATCAAATTTGTTTTGCTCTTACAGTTAACGCCCCAGAGGGGCGGGGAATTAGACTCTCTTTTGATTAAGGGACTGATACGGAATTAACTTAACTAGTAGCGTTTTGGGCTGAAAGAATCCACCCAAACCCCGTGAGCGCTTGAGTCTGTTCCGGCGTCTGAATCAGCGCCCTTATTCGCTCTACGAGTATTTCCTCGAGATGATCGAGTGTGCGTATCCACCGATTGGCCATGGCCTCGTGAAGGCTTGGCCAAAGGCGTTCGGCGGGCTGTAGTTCCGGCGTGTAGGGCGGCAACGGAAAGAATTCGATTCCTTCGGGGACTTGCATATTACCTGTTTGATGGAACCCGGCCCGATCCCAGAGCAGGACGATGAGGGTGTCGTCATCCACATACTCCCGGGCAAAGGATTCCAGGGCAATCTGCATGATCTTGCAACTCACGGAGGGCAGCAGGAGCCAGTGTGTCCGACCGCTCGCCGGATGTACGAAGCCATAGGCATAGATCCATTTGTACTGGATGCGATGGCGGGCTCTGGGTTTTGAGCCGACCTTGAACCATTGCCGCCGAATGACGGGCTGTAAGCCCAGCCGGGCTTCGTCTTCCGCCCAGATTTCGATCTTCTTCCCGGGATGCCTGAGCTTCAACTCGGCAATATGGTCGAAGAGTTTTTTTTAAAGGCCTCCTGTTCTTCTTCGGATGCCGCGCGGCTATGCTGGCGGCGGGGAACCTGTAGCGACCAGCCAAGGCGCACGAGATAGTGCCAACCGGTCACGGCACTCACCGGGTGGTTGAGCCGTTCGCCGATCCATTGAGCCACCTTGGGGCCGCTCCAGAGTCCAAGGTCGGGAGGCTTGCTTCCAAGAGCTTTGCTTAGTTCCTGCTGGAGTTCTTCGCCGAGAACGGGTGCGTTTCCGTTGTTCCGTCGCTTATCCTTCAGGCCCTTTTCGGGATCATCGTTGTAGCGGCGTACCAGCTTACGGATCCAGTCGGCGGAAAACCCCATCAAGTCTGCCACCTCCTGGCATGAATAGCCCTTTTCAGGGCGTGAGAGCAGCCAGATGACTTGCCAGTGGCTACGCTCCACGGAATCTTCGCATGCGAGATACCGGTGTTTGAGTTCAGCGGTGCGGTGCGGGCCTGCAATAATCAGTCGTTGCTTTGTCATGACCCGAATACTAGGTCAACTGCCCAATCATTTCAATACTAATTAGGTTAATTTCGTATAACGTGCTGTATATCATTAATCCCGCCGGCAACGGCGGGGCAGGAATGAAGGCATGGGAGGCTTTTAAATCGGCTTGGCAACTTCCGGTGCCCGGATTCGTCATCACGCTCATTCTTACCGCACTTGAAGATGAACCTG
>DAOVNC010000184.1 GCA_030630445.1 Kiritimatiellales bacterium
AACTCGTGGCCACCAGCCGGGACATGCCCAACACCGCGCCCCGGATCGGCCCGCTGGTTTTCAGCGAAATCATGTACGGTCCGGAAACCGGAAAGGTGGAATATGTTAAAATCGAAAACCTCACGGAGGCCTCCGTACCGCAAAACAAAACCACCGATGCAGCAGGCGGGCGGCGAGATGGATACGCAGGCGCTTTTTTGCGATATCCGCAGTTTGATCAATGAAACCCGCTCATCGGTAGCCGTTGCGGTTAATGCTGGCTTGACCCTGCTCTATTGGCAAATTGGCAAGCGCATCAAAACCGAGGTGCTCAATGACCAGCGAGCTGAATACGGCAAACTGATTTTGCCGACACTGTCTGCAAAATTAGGGGCTGAATATGGACGAGGTTGGAGTGAACGGAGTTTGGCGTATATGCTTCGATTTTCAGAAGCATTTCCTGATTCTGAGATTGTCGCATCACTGATGCGACAATTGAGCTGGTCTCATTTTAAGGAACTTGTTCCTTTGGATAAACCCCTCCAACGGGACTTCTATGCCGAGATGTGCCGTATTGAACGATGGAGTGTGCGCACCTTGCGCAAAAAAATCGACTCCATGCTCTACGAGCGAACGGCTATTTCCAAAAAGCCGGATGAGGTCGTCAAAGCCGAGCTGGAGCAACTGCGCGATGAAGACCGGATCAGCCCCGATCTGGTCTTCAGGGATCCGTACTTTCTGGACTTTCTCGGACTCCAGGATCGCTATCTGGAAAAAGACCTCGAAGATGCCATTCTGCGGGAGCTTGAACAGTTTCTCTTGGAAATGGGCACAGGCTTCGCTTTCATGGCCCGGCAAAAGCGCATTCAGATTGATAACGACGACTATTACATTGACCTGCTCTTTTTCCATCGGAATCTAAACCGCCTGATCGCTATCGACCTGAAGCTCGGCGATTTCAAGGCGGAATACAAAGGACAGATGAGGAACTTGCAAAACCTCTGGTTTTGCCGTTCCAGTTAATGGTTGTCGGTTATTAGTTGTCAGGGGGAACCTGCTCCCCTGCATGCTGTTGCGCTGATAACTAATAACAATTAACTGATAACTGCCGCTCAAAACCGGGAGGTTTTGCAAGCGGCTCAGATGGAGCTCTACCTGCGCTGGCTTAAAAAACACGAATGCCGCCCGGAAGAAGATGAGCCGTTGGGAATCATCCTTTGTGCGGGCAAAAAGCAGGAACTGATTGAACTGCTGGAGCTGAACCAGTCTGGCATCCATGTCGCGGAATATCTGACCGGACTCCCGTCCCGCGAACTGCTGGAGCAAAAGCTGCACAAAGCCGTTGAAACCGCCAGAGCAAGATTGATTGAACAGCGAGAGATCACATAGAGTGCAAAAAAGAAGAAACGACGGGAAAAACCATGAAAAAGAAAAACCCGGCCGATCTGATGCAGGATCCGTTCTACGCGCAGATCATGTTCAGGATTGAAACCCTGATCCATGAGCGTGACGAAGAGGCGAAGCGCGAATCGGATCTGACCCTGAAGGATACGAATGTAAAGTCGTCGATCCGCAAGGCAATGGGCATGTTGCAAGGCAAGTCGCCGAAGCTGGATCCCGGCCCGTTGCTGGATCACTGGATAGGCCGGATTGCGACCGATCTATGCGGACTATGGGAGGTTTTTGAAAAGGAAGGGAATGTTGAGCAAAGGCAGTATATCCGTGCGTTGCTGGCGGTGGAGGATTCGCTGAAAACGAGACGGGAACTCGAAGGCCATTCGCGCGGATATCTCGACTTTCTCAAACGCTTCATCGAGCAGTGCCGGATTGATTAGAATGTGTTTTGGAGAGACGGGTTCGGTTCCATCCTGATGGAAGCTGAGTCTGTGTTCCGTTCTGCCGATAGGACGGGACAGAGCCCGTCCCTCCACCGAACAATGCAGAAAAGAAACCCCATGACCGATCTTGAGAAACTGAAACAAACGATCACCGTTGGCAATCTGGTTGCGGTGGCGGGGAGCACCTATTTCCAGCGGGGCGAGGGCTATGCGGACGATGGACTGGTGCGCAACCTGCATTTCGAGGAGGATCAGCTTTGCGCATTGGTTGACGGTACTTCGCTCTACGAAACGGTACTTTTCGAAATGGACGGCGAGCTGGAGGGCGAATGCGATTGCCCGCTGGGGCGACGGGACGAGTTCTGCAAGCATTTGGTGGCAACGGGGCTGGCGTGGCTGGCCTTGCAGGAGGCGGGCGCCGGAGCGTCCACCGGGGAAATAGACCGGTCGGATGGAGACGTTCTTGAAGGCTGGCTGAAAAAACTTAAGAAGGCCGAGCTGGTGGAGTTGATTCAAAACCAATGCTTGGAGGATCTAGACTTTTTCGACCGGATGCTGGTGCGGGCAGCCGGGGCTGGAACGTCCGGCGACCTTGGTGAGCTAAAGCGAATGATCCAGCAGAGCTACCGCATCAACGGGTTTGTGGATTGGCGCAATACGGGGAACTATTACCGCAAACTTGAGCAGGTGGACGATACGCTGCGGGGGCTGCTGGAATCCGGGCAGGCCGGGGCAGTGATCGAATTGGTGGAATATGCGATGAAGCGCTGGGAAACCGCAATCCAGCACATCGATGATTCCGATGGCGGCATGGGCATGGTGCGCGACGAGCTGCATGAGTTGCATCGGAAAGCCTGCCGCATGGCCAATCCCGATCCGGTCAAGCTGGCGGAGCGGTTGTTTAAGCTGACTCTGGCCTCCGGGTGGGAAATGTTCTACACGGCCTACGACCATTATGCCGACATCTGGAAATTGAAAGGCCGCAACCGCTATCGCGAACTCGTCGAAGTGGAGTGGAACAAGCTTCCGCGCGTGAAGCCGGGCGAAAAAGAGCCCACCTGCTATGGAACCCCCGGTTGGCTCTCGAGGCTGATGGTTCAATTTACGCAGGAGGACGATGATTTCGAGCGGGAGCTGGAAATCCTCCAGCGCGATCTTTCCGGCCCTTGGAACTTTCATAAGATAGTTGACCGCTGCGAGGAAATGAAGCAGCTCGACCGCGCTGTTGAATGGTTGGAAAAAGGCATTGGGCACTATCAGGGGGACAATGGCCTGGAAGAAAAGTGCGTCGAGCTCTATTGGAAGCAGAAACGCCACGACGAGGCACTCGCCATTTGCTGGAAACTTTTTGAGCGGAGACAGACGCTGGATACCTACAAGCGACTGGTGATCCGCGCCAAGCAACGCAAGGGTCTCGAAGAATGGCGGGCGAAGTCGCTGGAATCCATCCGTGCCGGAATTGCCGTTCGGAAGAAAGAAAAACGAAGCCGTTATTGGTATTCAGCGGACCACTCGCTGCTGGTTGGAATATTCCTGTGGGAGGGGGATCATGAGCAGGCTTGGCAGGAGGCCCTTTCGGGTGATTGCTCAACCGGGCTTTGGCTGGAACTGTGCAGGAAACGCGAGCAGGAGCATCCCGGCGAGGTCTTTCCGATCTACCTGGAGCTGGCCAATAAAGAGGTGGAGCGTCGCAACAACGACGCGTACCACAGTGCCGTCCAAAAAATCAAGGAGGCCGGGGAATTGGCCGCCCGTTGCAACCAGTCGGAGCAATTCGATGCGAAGCTGGAATCCATCCGCACTGCCCACAAGCCCAAGCGAAATTTTATGAAGTATCTCGTCGAATCCGGACTATAGAGGACTTGATTTTTTATGTCGTATACTATATAAAATGACCATTTTAAGGGCTAAAAACGGACTAAATATGTCGTATACAACATAAGGAGAAATGGGTTATGAGTGGTGAAGACAGGCAAAAAATCGGGCCGTTGCTAAAGATGGAGCGGAGGAAGGCGGGGATTTCGCAGGACGAAGTCGCGCTGAAATCGGGGATTACGCAGGCAACCATCAGTCGCTTGGAAAGCGGCGATTTAAACTTCCGCATCGGCACGCTGGAAAACTATGTGGATGCGCTGGGCAAGAAGCTCAACCTGATCTCGAAGGACGCCGAGCTTTTCCACTACACGGCGTTTGTCCAGTCCGTCTATGACGGCGACACCTGCCGCGTGGACATCGACCTGGGGCTGGGCATTTGGATCCGCAACGAAAAGCTGCGGCTCGTGCGCATCAATGCACCGGAAATGACCGGACCCGGCAAGGCCCTCGGCACGGCGTCCCGCGACTTCCTCCGCGAGCTCATCGACGGGCGGGAAATCATTATTGAAACGGTGAAGGACCAGCGCGGGAAATATGGCCGCTACCTCGCCGAGATTTGGATCGGGCAGGAGGGGGTCTGGATCAACGTGAACGACGCCCTCGTCGCCGCCGGACACGCGGTCTATCAGGAATATTAATCACGTGGGCAGGCTCCACCTCACTTCAAAAGCTGGAAGAGGGAATGTTTGGCAGCTTTCCTGTCGAAAGTGAGGATGGGCTTGGCTCCTTGGTTTTCGGCGGATAGGGCAATGAGCAGATCCGATAGGTCGAGGTTGGTTTGTCGGCCTTGTTCCACCAACCCCTCCAGTACGTCGTCGGCTTCGAACAAGAAGATCGGCATCTGCGTCAGGGCTTCGATGCTGTTTAGGATTTCCGGCCGCTGGAAGCCATAGGCGTGACCAAGCACCCAGATGGTTTCGAGGATGACGGCCTGCGGAACGTACAGTTGCTCCTTGTTCTTCTCCGCTTTCTTTAGCCGGGCATGAACTTGCTTCGCCTGTTTTTCATCATCTTGGACAAGGAAGCGTACAAGAACATTGGTGTCGAGTGCGATCATTTGATCTTCCCCTTGGCGCGTTCCGCAATGGCGGCGGTCATATCGTCAACCGACCGGGTCTTCATGCCCTTCTTGTGGAGCATTCCGAAGACCTCGTCCACCGACCGGGTGATCGGACGGAGGATGGCTTCGGTATCGCCTCGCAGCATGAATGCCACGCGATCCCCGGCATGGAGATGCAGTGATGAGCGCACGGCCTTGGGGATTGTGATTTGTCCTTTACTTGTAATCGTGGCTGTAACCATGGCGATCTCCTTACATTTATAGATTTCCTTACATAATGGCGAGGGAAAGGGGTTTGTCAACGCCGGATTTGCGCGGATTGCCGCTTGACGGGTTGGGGGAAGAGGGGTAGTTTCCCTCGTTTGTTGATAGTTTTGACTCTGGACAAGAGTGGGCATTGCCCGCTCTTTTGTTCTCTAAGGGGTCGGTTATTTGAAATGTCGAAGGTTTGCGAAGGAGGTAGGGCCATGAATCCTGCAGAGTTGAAAGCCGTTGTGGAATATATGGAAAGCGAACGGGGCGTCGAGCGCGAGGTTATCATCAAGGCGATCGAGTCGGCCCTGCAGAGCGTGACGGAAAAGGATGAGGCTGAAGACGATCACCTCCGCCTCGAAATCAACCGCAAGACCTTCGAGATCAAGGCGTATAAAACCCTTTCCGACGGATCCGAAATCGAGTCGACCCCGCGCCGCCTTGGCCGCATCGCCGCGCAGACGGCCAAGCAGACGATCATGCAGAAAATCCGCATGGCGGAAAAAGAGCGCGTCTTCGAGGAGTACAAGGACCGCGCCGGCGAAATCGTTACCGGCAGCGTCGTCCGCTTCGACCGTAGCGACGTCATTATCGACATCGACCATGCGGAGGCCGTCATGCCTTCCAAGGAGCGCGTCCCGACCGAGGAATATGAAATGGGCGAGCGCGTCCGCGCCTACATCGTGGCGGTGCATGAACGCGAGCGCGGGCCGGAGATTGTCCTGTCGCGCAGCCACCCCGATTTTGTGCGGTGCCTGTTCGAACTCGAAGTTTCGGAAATCTCCGACGGCACCATGGAGATCAAGGGCATTGCCCGCGAAGCGGGATACCGCAGCAAAGTGGCCGTGATCTCGCACGACGACCGGGTCGACCCGGTCGGCGCCTGCGTCGGCATGCGCGGCATGCGCGTGAAGAATATTGTTCGCGAGCTCTCCGGCGAGAAGATCGATATTGTCCGCTGGAGCGACGACATCAACACCCTGATCACCAATGCGCTGGCACCCGCCCGCCTCAAGCATGTCGAGGCCGACGAAGCCACGCAGACCGTTACCGTTACGGTCGAACCCGACCAGCTTTCGCTGGCGATCGGCAAGCGCGGGCAGAACGCGCGCTTGACCTCCAAGCTGACCGGCTGGCGCGTCAACATCGAGAAGGACGAAGAGAGCATGGACTTCGAAGAGCGCGTTGCGATTGCCGTGACCAAGCTGGCGACCGTCGAAGGCATCGGCGAGGAATTTGCCGAGCATCTGGTGTTTGCCGGCTTCTTGACCCTGGAGGGCATCCTTGCCGCAGACCTGGGCGACCTGGAAGCCATCGAAGAAATTACCGCTGAACAGGCGAAGTCCATTTGGGCTGCCGCCGAGGCGGCCTACACAAAAGAACATGGTGAGATAGAAGAATGATGAAACTCCACGAAGTAGCCAAAGATGTAGACGTCTCCGCCGAGGAGCTTGTCGAGATTCTGCAGGATATCGACATTGCCGTCGAGGGTCCCGACACCGAACTCACCGACGAGCAGATTGCACAGGTTTGCGATGAACTGGGCTATGCCTCGATCGACGCGGCCCGCGCCGAAAACGCGCCGGCCGAAGCGCCCGCAGTCCCTGCTGAAGAAGAGCCGGTGGCTGAGCCGGAAGAAGCCCCCGCTGCTCCCGCAGCCGAAGAGGCCCCCGTTCAGGATGAAGAAGGTTCGGAGGACTCCAGCATTATCGAGTTGAAGAAGCCGAAGGTCATCGTCAAGGAATTCGCCCAGATGATGGGCCTGAAGCCGAACCTGGTGATTGCCGAGCTGATGAAGATGAATATCTTCGCCTCCATCAATGCGGAGATCGATCTGAAGATCGCCAAGGAGATCGGCGCGAAACACGGCTTTACCGTCCGCAAGGAAGAGAAGCGCAAGGCGCCGCCCCCGCAGCCGAAAGCGAAGAAGCTTGCGGCTCGGAAGAGGGACGAGGTTCCGGACTCGCCGGACACCTTGCTCCAGCGCCCGCCGGTGGTTACCTTCATGGGGCACGTCGACCACGGCAAGAC
>DAOVNC010000165.1 GCA_030630445.1 Kiritimatiellales bacterium
AGGGGACGGTCATGCGGACGACGATCACCTTTGGAATGTTGTTTTGCGCCATGATCCCGGCGAGCTTTTCGACATAGCCCTCGGTGCGGTCGAGTTTGGGGCAGGCGACGACGAGCGAGCGGCCGCGGACAAAGCGCCAGTGAACGTCGGGCGATGCAACGGGGGCGCAGGTGCTGAGGATCACCAGTTCTTTGCCATCGAAGAAGGGGGCGCTGGGTTGAACGAGGTGCAGTTGGATGGGCCATTGCTCGAGGTCGGATTTAATGACTTGTCCGGAAACCGGGGTTTCCAGTGCTTGGTGCTTAGTGTCTGGTGCCTTGTCTTTATTCCCAAAACGTACCTGCATGCCGGGGCATCCGCCTGTTTTTGGTGCGGCCGCTTTTTCTTTGGCATCATGGACTTCGTTGGCTTCGTCGAAGCGCTTGACGGCTTCTTCGCCGCCGGTGCTAAGGACATGTTCGCGGGTGGCGTCGATATCATATTCTTCGGCTACGCGCTCAATAATCTTGAGTGCGCCGGTCGGGCAGGTTCCAATGCAGTCGCCGAAGCCGTCGCAGAACTGTTCTTTTACGACCTTGGCTTTTCCATCGATAATTTGGAGGGCGCCTTCGGCACAGCCGATCACGCAGTCGCCGCATCCGTTGCAGAGGTCTTCGTTGATTTCGATAATTTTCCGTTTCATGTTGAACTCCTTTTTGTAAATGGTTGAGGGCACCTTGCCGGAAATCTAAAACCCGTTCCTTGACGGGAATCAAGAAACGGGTTGAACGGCGGTCAGCGGTGTTTTTGCGTCATTCCGGATTTATCACGTTATAGACCTGCTGCGGGGTCAGGCCGTTGGCCTTGGCGATTTCGGATAGCGTGGCCTCTTCGGAAACCGATTCGAGTTTCGCCGCCGCTAGATTTTTCATGGCAATGTTCAGATCGGTTCTTGTCCGTCGGCAGAAGGTTTGGACGGTCGAGTCTTCGGCGTGGCCGTAGGGCGGGGTGCCGTACTTGTCTGCCGCCGCGGCTTTGAGGGATTCGCCAAAGGTTTGAATGGCGGTGATGGGCGGCAGCTCGAACAGGGTCATGAAGGTGATTGCGAGGGTGATGAACAGCGCAATATTGAAGTCGCCTGTGAAAATCCTAACCTTCTTGGCCTTGTTCTTGAGGTAGGCCATGATGCGGTCCCAGTTGAGGATGGTGTGGATGAGGCACGCAACAATAAATAGAAGTCCGAGGTTGGTATGGAGGGATTCCCATTGCCCTTTATCCAACCCGAGGGCTTCCCAGTTGGCCCAGTTGGCGATTTTCCCCTGGGGTTTGATATAAACGAAAATGCTCGTGATGATAAGCAGGATGAATGAGAGCAGCGAGGTGAGCGAGGCCGTTTTTCTGAGTGTCATGATATTCCTTCAGGATCCCTTTAAGGTCTAAAACCGAGACCCTCTCCATTGGCGATTGACCGATCCGGTCCCGGAAGGGAAACCCCGGCACCGTGCCTTTCATCGCATTATGGGGGTTGCCGCTATCGTTTGCCGAACGAAAAACTGAAAAGGATACCCATCACGGCTCCGTAGATGGCACCGCGCCACGGCGTGGCGGTGAGCGGGCAGGTACCCGAGGTGCATTTCCCGAAATAGCCCATCAGCGCTCCGATCGCAGCGCCGACCGCTATGCCGATGGCCAGTCTAATGAGTTGTGATTTTCCCATTTGCATTGTTTTCCTGGGTTGGGTTGCCCCTACTCGGGAGCAGCGGTTCCGTTCAGCGTGATTGCGAATTCGGGCGGGGTGAGGATATGCTTCTTTACGGTGCAGAGGTTGGCCGTCCGCCAGATAGCCTTGCGGTACTTTTCCGGGAAACCTTGCGGGAGGGTGATGTCGATGGAGATGTTGGGATAGCGCTTTTCGTCGGGATCGAACTCGGAGTAGAGGCGCACATCCAGTCCCTCCGTATCGAGATCCCGCGCCGTGCAGAATTCGAGCACGTAGATGCCGACGCAGGTGGCCATCGAGACAAAAAACAGATCGAAGGGTTCGGGTGCGGAGTTTTCGCCGCCGTTCTTGACCGACTGGTCGGTTTGGACCGTGCGTCCATCATAGTGCGCGTCGACCTGTTTTCCTCCGGGAAAGTTTACGGTGATATCTTTTATTCCTGCGGCCATGCTATTTCTCCTGCGTTGGGGTTGGTTGGAGCATGCTGTCGAGAATCTGTTCATAGGTTTTCTGGGATTGCAGCCCGATTTCCCGTTGCACTTCCTCGCCGCCGTCGAAGAAAAGGACGGCGGGAATGGCGCTGATTCCATATGGCACCGCGAGTTCCGTGGCGGTGTCCACGTTGATTTTGCAGACCACGGCGCGGCCTTTGTATTTCTCGGCCAGTTTCCCAATAATCGGAGCGAGCTGTCGGCAAGGCGGGCAGTGGTCGGAGTAGAAATCGACCAGGCAGGGCATGGTGGCCTGGACGATATGCCGGTCGAAGTCCTCGGCGGTGGCGATGTGGACCGGTCCTTCGCCCTCGGGGATGGCCGGCGTGGGGGTGCCGACGGATGAAAGCGCGAAGAGCACGCCCATCACACCGCCATAGATGGCTCCCCGGAAAGGGTTGGCCGTAAGAGGGCATCCCCCCGAAGAACACTTGCCGAAATGTCCAATCACGGCGCCAATGCCTGCTCCGATGAGTATGCCGACGAATAGTTTTATGATCATGCCGGGGTTCCTTTTTCAGCTTACGTGAACGTCGAGTTCGACGGGGCAGGTTAGGGAGATGGAAAGCGGGCAGGATTTTTCCGCCTGCTCCATGGCTTTGCGCGCGGCGGCTTCCTGTTCCATATCGTGGAGTTCGATGGAGGCGGCGATGACGATGCGGGTGATTGCCAGTCCGGCCGGCGTTTTTTCCATCGTTGCGGTGGCCTTGCTCTTGTAGGAGCGCAGTTGGATTTTTGCCCGGTCGATAAAGAACAGGGCGGAGGTCATGATGCAGGCCGCCACCGCGCTCGTCAGCAGGTCTTCCGGGGTCCAGATGTTTTCGGGGCCGCCAAACTCCGGCGGGGTGGCCACTTCGATGGCGGGTTTCCCGTCGCAACGGGTTTCTCCGGTTTTTCCTTCTTTCCAGTCTACGGATGTTTCATAGGTCCACATAGGTTCTCTCCTTACGTTGTTATAATGAAGAATTAAGAATGAGGAGTGAAGAATGGCGGGTCTGCGACGCCTTGAATAAAGGGTACAGGAATTTTCGCCATTCATTCTCCATTCTAAAATCTCCATTCTTAATTAAATAAACAGGTTGGCGTCGCCGCCGAGCTTGTCGATATACATCGCCACGCCGCCCTCGTCGATTCCGTCGATCAACTCTTCGCGCTTGATGCCCATCAGATCCATCGACATGGTGCAGACGACCAGCTTGACGCCGTTTTCCTGCGCGGCGGCAATCAGCTCCGGCAGGGAGGCCACGCCTTTTTTGTTCATGATCCCTTCGATCATGGTTGCGCCGACCCCGCCCATGTTCATCTGTGAAAGCCCCAGCTTTTTCGGCCCCTTCGGCATCATCATGCCGAACATTTTTTCAATCGGTGTCTTTTTCACCGCACCGGGGTTTTCCTTGCGCAGGATGTTCAGACCCCAGAAGGTGAAGAACAGCGTGACTTCGTAGCCCATGCTGGCGGCCCCGTTGGCGATGATGAATGCGGCGAGCGCCTTGTCGAGATCCTGGCTGAAGACCACGTTGGTGAAGCGTTTCGGCCCGGTCTGGATGCTGGGGCAGGCTTCGCCTCCGCTACATTTGGTGATGACCGCGCGGTAGCCGCCGCCCTTGACCGGGTCGAGCGAGTCGAGCCGGTTGCGGGTCGAGTTGCACCATGCCGGAATATCGGCGGCAAAGCCGGGGTCGGTGGAGGTGATGGCAATCGACTCGCCCGTTTTCACGGCGTCGAGCGCGGCCTTCAGTTTCATGATCGGTCCGGGGCACTGGAGGCCGCAGGCATCGACTTCGACAACCGGTGCCGACGGTTCCGGTTTCAGCTGTATGGTTTTCTCCCCGGTATCGGTATTCATGGTTTCCGCTTCCGGAATCAATGCAATATGCTGATCCGTGGCCATCATGTAGGTTTTGTAGCCGCCGGTCAGGTTGCGGCACTTGAAGCCGTTCTGGTTGAGGATCCGGCAGGCGAGATAGCCGCGCAGGCCGACCTGGCAGAAGATCAGGTATTCCTTCTCCTTGGAAAGCTTGTCCAGAGTCTCGCGGATCTGATCGAGCGGAATGTTTTTCGCGCCGGGAATGGTGCCGAGAGCAACCTCTTCCTCGTTGCGGACATCGACCAGCTTTTGATCGTCCCTGGGTTTCAGCGCTTCTTCGACGTGGTAGATCCGGGCATCGCCCGAAAGCACGTTTCCGGCCACGAAACCGGCATAGTTGATCACATCCTTGGCCGAGCCAAACGGAGGGGCGTAGGAGAGTTCCATTTCCGCAAGATCGTCAACCGTAAGGCCGTGCCGGATGGCCACCGCAACCACGTCGATGCGCTTATCGACCCCGTCGGCGCCCACCGCCTGCGCACCGAGGACCTTCCCCGTCTCCGGATCAAAGAGCAGCTTGAAGCTGATCGGATGCGACCCCGGATAATAGGAGGCGTGGCTGGCCGGATGCACATAGATTTTTTCGTAGGAAGTGCCCGTGCGCTTCGCCATTTTTTCGCTCAGGCCGGTCATGCCGATGGCCATGTTGAAGACCTTGCAGATGGAGGTGCCCTGCGTGTCCTTGTAGATGCTGTCGCGGCCAAAAATATTATCTGCCGCAATGCGTCCCATGCGGTTGGCCGGTCCGGCCAGCGGGATGAGCGCCGGCTGGCGGGTCACATAGTCGGTGATCTCCACCGCATCGCCAACGGCGTAGATGTGGTCGTCGGAGGTTTTCATGTGGGCATCGGTCTTGATACCGCCGGTCTTCCCGATTTCAAGACCGGCTTCGACGGCCAGTTTGTTTTCGGGTTTCACGCCGATGGCGAGAATCGTCACATCGACCGTCAGGCTCTTGCCATCGCTTAGGATCAGCGTTACGCCATCGTCGGCCTCCTGGAATTCGGTGACGGAGGTTTCCAGCCGCAGGTCGACT
The DNA here is from genome assembly GCA_030630445.1 of Kiritimatiellales bacterium. Classification (GTDB taxonomy): domain Bacteria; phylum Verrucomicrobiota; class Kiritimatiellia; order Kiritimatiellales; family Pontiellaceae; genus Pontiella. The sequence continues at coordinate 5,094 of DAOVNC010000165.1, forward strand.
CCGAACAGGCGCATTTCCTGATGCAGCGGGGTCGCCATTTCCGGGTCGGCCGGTCCCATCACCTGGGGGGCAAGTTCGATGAGCGTGGTTGCAATGCCCAGCTCCCGCAACGCTTCCGCCACCTCAAGTCCAATGAACCCGCCACCGATTACCGCCGCACTCTTCTTGCCGTCGAGCCGTTCGATAATGCGATCCATGTCCTGCAGATTGCGCAGCCCCAGAACATGCGGGTTGTCGATTCCGGGGATCGGCGGGCGCATCGGAGCCGCGCCGGGGCTAAGGATCAGCGCATCGTAGGACTCGGTGTATTCCTCTCCGGTCTGGAGGTTTTTCGCCACCACCACTTTCTTCTCGCGGTCGATCGATACCACTTCCGTTTGCGTCCGCACATCGAAGTTATACTTGGCCGTCATGAGCTCCGGCGTCGTCACCAGCAGCTTTTCCCGGTCGGCAATCGTGCCGCCGATATGGTAGGGTAGGCCGCAGTTTGCGAACGAAATATCCGGACCGCGTTCAAAAAGAACGATCTCCGCGTTTTCGTCCAGTCGCCGCGCCCGCGCCGCCGCGCTCGCGCCTCCGGCCACGCCCCCGACAATCAATAGCTTTTTCGATTTCATGTTCGTTTTCTTCCAATTTTACGGTATTAAATAATAATAATATTTCAATATATAGACCCGGAAAAATAAAACCGTTCGATTTTAAAGTGAAGGATCTCAGTCCTTGAAGTTTAGAAAGGTGCGCAGATGAAGGTGCATGCAGTCAAACAGCTTCAGGAAATCGCGGTTGCAGAGGCTGCAATATTTCTGCGTGCCCTCCTTGCGGATGGCAACGAGCTTTTGCTGGCAGAGAATCTTCAATTGCTGCGACATCATCGACTGGCTGCAACCCAGTTCTTCGTAGAGTTCGGTAACCGTGCGCTCGCCATCCGCCAGCACCTCGATCACACCCAGCCGAATGGGGTGGGCCATAGCCTTTAAAACTTCCGCCGCAATATTTCTCTCTTCCTGAACCATGCGTTTCTCCAATATACGAAGCTCAGATATTATTATATTTTTATATTCAGCCCAATTAAAATGATAAGGTTTTTATGGGGGTGCGGTGGACGAGCCTGCCGTCGAACGCTTGAAGAGAGCCCCTGACCGAACGCTTGAACCGTTCGCGGCGCTTAATCTGGTTCGCGCAGGATCGCCTGCCCGGCGGTATTCCCGCCCGGAACCATCGGCTAGAAATAAGAACATTAAAATATTAGCATTTTAAGGTTTTAAAGACTAAAATTAGCCCTTGCGGTGCGTCGGTGAAAGTGGTGTAAATGCATACGTGTATAAATAATTGTGTAATTAACCAAGGGAGTAAGGGGATGAGAGTACGTCTAGCAGTAACAGCAGTAGCCCTCGCGGCGGTAGCCACGCAAATCCACGCCACGGAAGGCATCAACCTGATCGGGATCGGTCCGATCCAGCAGGGCACCGCCGGCGCCGGTGTCGCCTCCGCCAAGGATTCCACCTGGCTTATTCTCAACCCGGCTGGACTCACGGATGTTGACCGCAGCGTCGATGCCTCGTTCCAAATTTTCGCGCCTGTGCGCACGATGGATTCTGTTATGAGTGGTGGAGCGGGTGAACAGGCCGATAATTCCGCATTCGTCATTCCTTCCATTAGTACCTCCTTCGGCTGCTGCCATGGGGAGAATGGATCTATTGGCCTAGGAATCTATGGAACCAGCGGCATGGGCGTGGATTATGATTTTGGTCGAATGGGCGATTTTTCTACGGGGAACCCTCCTACAGCCACTCAGCAAGATGGCGATATGATGAGCGAACTTTCCATCGCGAAAATGACGGCCACCTATGCCTATAAATTTGGTGACAGCGGCTTCAGTGTTGGTGCCGGACCGATCTTCGTGATTTCTCGCTTCCGTACTGACAATGTCTTAGACCCAACTCCCCCGGCAGTCTATGCCTCTGGCGATTGGGATACGGCGTATGGTGCTGGTGCCATCATTGGTGTAAACCAGCATTTTGGTCGTTTTACTTTGGGTGGTAGCTATATGTCTGAACAGTTTATGTCCAAGTTCGACGACTACAGTGCCATGTTGCCGGAGTCGTTTAACCTTCCGCAGCAGCTCACGCTTGGTGCGGCTTACAACGTGTTGGACAACTTGGAGCTGGTGCTTGACTACCGTTGGGTTGGCTGGAAGGAACTCGACACGCTGGGCGACCAGTTTGGCTGGGATAACCAAAATGTTGTCAAGGCCGGTGTGACCTGGGGCGTTACCGATGCGCTAACCCTGCGCGGTGGCATCTCCTACGGGGAATCGCCGATCGATGAAAGCAATGCATTTAACAATGCGCTCTTCCCGGCGATCATGGAAACTCACCTAGCCTGCGGCGCATCCTATGCATGGGAAAAATGGGCAGCCCATCTGGCCTATATCCATGCTTTGGAAAATGAGATTACTGCGACTGGTGGTGCGGCCACAATCAGCA
>DAOVNC010000267.1 GCA_030630445.1 Kiritimatiellales bacterium
ACCGCCCGGGGAAGGAGGCAAGCCCATCGTGCTGATGCGATACGAGAACTCGCCAACGAGAAAGAAAAGATAGGTTGTCTCGGAAACTTCAACGCACGGACGCGGAAATTTCAACGCACGCCTTCGGAAACTTTGAATGCAACACGACAGGGTTTAATGGTGGTTGTGCCTTCTTATAAGAGGTTTAATAGTGTAGACACTCCTGCTCCAATAAGACTCGCTACAGTACTGTTTTGAAGTAATGATTTCAGTGAGGATTTTGCTTCGGGATCATCGCTTTTGGCGATGTTTTCTACCAACTGCTGGAGGTTAATTGTCACAGTTTGTGAGTTGTTGTTTCCAACTTGAATCTGTTCACCTGTTATGGATTTAATATTTATTGTAGAATTCTGGTGGTTGTCTAAATGGGGACGTGCCGTACTGTTCTCTACTTTTAGGGTCAGCATATGTGGATGATTTGTTCCGACTTTTAATGAACCACCTTCGAGAAAGGAGACATCAAGTACCTTTAGGTGAATTTCTCGATTTCCAGCCTGTTGTGAAATGACATCGCCAATTCCAACATCGGGAGTCTCCGTGTATGGAATCAGAACTGTGCCATCAGACATATTTCTCTGACCTGTGTATTCAACTCCAGCAATATACAGAGTGTCTGGATAGGCGAGTTTATTGAAGTCCATATTCTTTCCTTATTTTACGTCAGTTAGGTGGAAGTTGATTTCAGTTAAGAGGTCTTCAAGTGTATCTGCTTTCTTAGTAAACACATCGATTTCAATATCTGAATCCATATCTCGAATTGTTGCAGTTGGTTCTCCATTCTCCGCACTAATTTCAACTTGAAAGGTTTTTGACTCCTTTTTGATCTCAATGGTCATGTTGTTAATATTGTGGAGAGTTCCCGAATTGAAGTTCAAGTTCATGATTAATCCTTTGTTTTATGTCTGCACAACGATTAGGATTTTATCCGTCCAGCTTCACTAAAATATCAACAACTACCGCAGAAGCTGGTGGCTGGATGGATATGAGAGCACCCAAAAGGTGCTATCTTGATGTTGGATTGAGCCTCTCGACCACGTCCAACCTATCTATGGGGATTGTATGGAACCGTGGACTCCGATTCCATGGTTTTCTTTATATATCTTTCCCTCCCGCGGAGCTTCCGGTGGAGAGGAGGGCTTTGGAGCCAGGGTGGCGCGAAGCGTCTCGTTCGAACGTCTGGATTGCGCGGTTCGGTTTCATGGTTACGGCGGGCGTTCGGGAAGCGGTAGCGGAGAGGCGATGAGCTTGCCTTTGCATTTGGGGCAGCGGGTGATGTCGAGGCCGGTGAGGCGCAGGATCTTCTCGGCGGTGGTTGAACCGTTTCGCTATTTACTTCGTAAATTATCATTTCGCGTTGCTTCATGGCTTCGGGGTCGTCTTCGGCGGGTTCGGGGGGTGGCGAGGTTCCGATGGATTTGCGGATGGTTTTGAGCGCCTGTTTCTTGTTGGTGTTGGAGAGGAATCCGAAGAAGCGTAGTGAACCATTCCCTTCGGTCATTATTTGCTACGCAAATTATCTTTCGCTTCGCTCAGGCATGAAGTTCGGCGGCAGGATGTGCAGGGTGAAGCGGCTTAGTTCAACAGGGTGTTCTGATAACCAATAACTGATAACTACAAACCGGAACGGCAAAACAGAAGGTTTTTCAAGTTCCTCTCATGAAGGTATTATTGAAACCCATTCTAAATATGGAGGGAATACTGATCGGGATTGCAGATGTGTTTCGTGATGCTACTATATGCGGACTTTTTAATGTTTAAGGAAAAAACGGGGCGTACGAGGCTATGTTAAGCGAATTTCTGGTGATTACAATCGGGGCGATTTTGGTGAACAACTTCGTGTTGTCGAAGTTTCTCGGAATCTGCCCTTTTCTAGGGGTTTCAAAGAAACTGGATACGGCATTGGGTATGTCGGGCGCGGTGGTGTTTGTGATGACGCTGGCGTCGCTGGTCAGCTCGCTGATCAACAAGTTCCTGCTGGTTCCGATGAAGCTCGAATACCTCCAGACGCTGGTATTCATCGTGGTGATCGCCTCGCTGGTGCAGCTGGTGGAGATCATATTGCAAAAGCTCAGCGCCAAGCTCTACGAGAGCCTCGGCATCTTCCTGCCGCTCATCACCACCAACTGCGCGGTGCTCGGTTGCGTGGTCCTCAACGCCAAGGCCGCACCAGAGGCGATTCAGTCCACTTGGTACGGCGCAACAATCTACGGCTTTTGCTCGGCAGTCGGCTTTGCGCTGGCCTTGGTGCTGTTTTCCAGCCTGCGCGAAAAGCTTGATCTGGCCAATGTGCCAAAAGCCTTTGAGGGCACTGCGATTTCACTGGTAACGGCTGGCATTCTCGCGATGGCTTTCCTTGGTTTCTCCGGCCTCGTCTAGATGAGGCCGGGAAAATATCTAAACACGAATATCTAAATCCTAAACAATCTCAAATGATGAAAATGGAAAATGATCAAAACCAGCACATGCCGAGGATTTGTTTTGAGTTTCAAGCATTGGAATTTGAAGTTTGTTTCGGATTTCGGATTTAGAAATTAGGATTTGTAATTATGGATGTTGCATTAATAGCGATCATCGTGGTCGGGGGACTCGGCGCGGTTTTGGGGATCATTATCGGCATGGTGGCAAAGGTTTTTGCCGTCGAGGTCGACGAGCGGATCGAGGGTGTTGAAGAACGTTTGCCGGGCGCGAATTGCGGCGGCTGCGGGTTTGCCGGTTGCGCGGATTTTGCCAAGGCCGTTGTGGAGGAAAGGGCCACGCCTGGTGAATGCCCCGTCGCTGCGGCGAAGGATGTTTCCAACATTGCCGACTACCTCGGTATCACGGCCGACGAGAAGGAAAAGAAAGTGGCACTCATCCGTTGCGCCGGCGATTGCGCCAACACGGTGCGCTCGCTCTATAACGGAGTACGCGACTGCCGTTCGGCCGTTCTGGTGGCCGGTGGCGCGAAGGGATGCGACTATGGTTGCCTCGGGTTTGGAAGCTGTGCGGATGCCTGCCCGTTTGGAGCCATCGAAATCCGCGACGGGTTGGCCGTGGTGCATCCCGGCCTCTGCGTCGGCTGCGAAAACTGCGTGGCTGCCTGCCCGAAGGATTTGATTATCATGGTGCCTGCCGCGGTGGATGTGCATGTCTACTGCAACTCGCCGGAAAAAGGCGCCGCCAAGCGCCAAGTTTGCAAAACCTCCTGCATTGCCTGCCGCAAGTGCGTGAAGGCTTCCGGGGAGGAGGATCACATGCTCGTGGATGGTTTCCTGATCCGCACCAACTATGAAAACCCGCCGCAACCCGATTTGGTTGAAGCCTCCGCATGCCCGACCACGGCGTTGCGCCTGGCCTCCCAACATGCCGCCGGCGCGTATGAAGGAGTTTCGAAATGAGCGATAAACCCAGAAAATTCAAGGGGGGCGTGCACCCGAACGACAGCAAAGCCCTTTCGGCATCCAAGCCCATCCAAGACGCGCCGTTGCTCGACACCTACAAGGTCATCATGCATCAGAACATCGGTGCGCCGCCCGAACTCGTCGTCAAAAAAGGCGACACCGTCAAAAAGGGAGACCTGCTTGCCAAGGCGAGTGGTTTCGTTTCCGTGCCGCTGCACGCGCCGACGAGCGGAACGATCAAGGCCATCGACAAATGCCCCGGCCCGACCGGTATGGCCGTTCCCGCCATCGAAATCACCGCCGATGGCGAAGACGAATGGGGTTCCCCGTTCGTGCCTATCACCGACTGGAAAAACTGCGACCCTGCCGTGCTTAAGCAGCGGGTTTGGGACGCTGGAATCGTTGGAATGGGCGGGGCGGGCTTTCCTGCGCATGTCAAACTCTCGCCCCCCGAGGGCAAGACGATCAACACCCTCATCCTCAACGGCGCCGAGTGCGAGCCCTACCTCACCGCCGACCACCGCCTCATGCTCGAACAGGCCGAAGACGTGGTGCGCGGCGCGGCGATCATCGCCCGCATTCTCGGGCTTGAAACGGCCGTCATCGGTGTCGAGGAAAACAAACCCGACGCCATTGCCCAGCTCAAGGAGATCGCCGGGAAATACAACGTTACGGTGCAGGCCCTTCCCGTCAACTATCCGCAAGGAGCCGAGAAGCAATTAATCTACGCCATCACCGGCCGCGAGGTTCCGATCGGCAAACTGCCGATGGATGTCCACTGCGTCGTCCAGAACGTCGCCTCTGCCGTGGCGATCGCCGAGGCCGTCGTCAAGGGCCGCCCGTCGATTGATCGGATCACCACGGTAACCGGCAAGCCGGTCGTGAACCCCGGCAACTGGCGCTTCCGCATCGGGACTCCGATTGAAAAGGCGCTGGAACTCGTCGGCGGGGTAAATGCGCAACCGGCCAAACTGTTGCTCGGCGGGCCGATGATGGGCATTGCGCAGAAATCGCTGGGCGTAACCGTGATGAAGAACACCTCCGGCATTCTGCTGATTGCCGCCGACGAGGTTTCGCTCTACACCTCCGAGCCCTGCATCCGCTGCGGGCGCTGCGTGGAGGTTTGCCCCATGAGCATCCTGCCGGCCACCATCAGCCAGGCCGTCGAAAACAAGCGCTTCGACTGGGCCGAGGAACTCAACGTCATGGCCTGCATCGAATGCGGGTCGTGCAGCTATGTCTGCCCGTCGCACCGCCCGCTCAACCAGCATTTCAAGCGCGGGAAAATCGAGATCCAAGCCCAACTTAGAAAAAAGAAATAGAGACCGATTATGTCTGAAACAGAAACAACGATACAGATGCCCGATCCCGCGCGGCTGGTAGTCAGCAACTCGCCGCACATCCGGGATAACCAGAGCATCAACAAAATCATGTTCACCGTGGTGCTGGCCATGCTACCTGCCTGCCTCGTCGGCATCTGGTTTTTCGGCTTTGCCGCACTGAAGGTGCTGCTGCTTTGCACCGTCTCCTGCGTGGCGATCGAAGAGGGATGGAACAAGCTGATGAAGCGCGCCTCCACCTGGAAGGACGGCAGTGCCATCCTGACCGGTATCCTGCTGGGCATGAACCTCAATGCGGGCGTACCGTGGTGGGTCTGTGTGATTGGTGGCATGCTCGCCATCATCCTCGGCAAGCAGCTTTTCGGTGGGCTCGGCTACAACCCGTTCAACCCCGCGCTCGTCGCGCGCGTCGGCCTG
>DAOVNC010000323.1 GCA_030630445.1 Kiritimatiellales bacterium
TCACGGCAGTCTCAACATGCGCTTTTACCTCTCCGGTAAAGTTCCCCGCCGCTTCCCGTCCGCCCTCAAGCGCTTCGCGGAGGCTTTCGGCAAGCTTCGCCTCTTTTTCCCGCAACATGGCCTTCGCCTGATCCACCCCATTGCGCGATGTTTCCACAGCCTGTAATTCCACCTTTTTGACACCATCCACCGCGCCGTGCAACGCGGCGGAGATGTTCTCCCGGGTACATGCGCCGACCTCTTGCAAGGCCTGGACTGCGGACGTTACCACTTCATGGGTAATCTCCCGCTGATGCTCCGCACCTGCCTTGAGGCTTTGAGCTGCACCCATGACCGCCTCGCGGGTAACGCCATGGATTTCCTGCGCAGTCAGTTCGCCACGCTCCTTGGCTCTTTTCAGACTATCTATAATTTTCTGTTTTGCCTCTTCTTTCATGGTCTTGCCTCCATTTTATTAAATATGAACCTATCCGCTCGCCATAACGAACAACCCGATCTACGTACGCAAGCTACACCGACCCTTAAAAACGCGATGTGACCTGATATACAAAAAATGAAAATAGTTCGATTTCGCATCGGGCTACTGTTCGGCTTTATCCCGCAATGCTTCAACATCGATTTTCGACCAGTGTCCCCGGCTCCCCTCAATGACCTTGTCATTTTTCCAATGCTGAAAATGCCGGGTAACAACCACACGCACGGAACCGATCATGGCGGCCAGGGCTTCTTGGGAAAGATCGTTGATGAGACGTAGGCCACCTGCGGGCGACTTTTCCGTCACCTGCCGGAGAATGAGCCGTGCCAATCGGATCTCAGTATCGTACAGGGAGAGATCCGAAATTTGTTCGGCCAGTGCATGCATCTGCTGCCCCAGATAGGGTAGAAAAGCACGGTTAAAATCAGGGTGTCGGGCGATCCAATTACGGGTCTGTTGGACCGAGGCAGACAACACCTCCATATCCTCCAGAGCCGTCGCGACGGCATCATGCCTTTCACCCTCCAGCAGGCTGATGAGATCGAACCCATCGCCCGGTCCGATCAGATAGAGGATGTGTTCACGCCCCGTTTCCAGATGAAAAGCCGAAACTTTTGCATGCCCGGAGATGATCAGATAAAATTGGTTAAAAGCCTCTTTCGACGAAACAGCGATCTCATGCTTCTCTTTTCTCTCGTAGCGGAACATCTGCATCATGTCACGAAGCTCTGTCTCGCTTAGCTGGGCGAACAAAGGGAACTGCCGGAGTATGGCCACACAGTGGGAATAATGCGGCGAATCTGGCTTCATGTTGCCATCCTCCCGGAAAGTCTTTGGCGGTGATGGTGAACCTCTGAATACAGGAGCGGCACCAGCACCAAGGTTACGATACCGCTAACGAACAGGCCACCGATGACCGTGATGCCCAGGGCGTTCCAGATTTCCGATCCCTCACCCCGTGAAAGGGCCAGGGGCATCATGCCGAAGATGGTGGTCAAGCTGGTCATCAGTACAGGGCGCAAGCGCCTTTTGCCTCCGGTGGCAACGGCTTCCGCCAGTTCCATTCCGCCGGCCCGCAATTGCCTCGTGTAATCGACCAGCACAATCGCGTTTTTCACAACAATGCCCACGAGCATGATCAGTCCAATAAAGCTGATCAGGTTGAGCGGCGTACCCGTGAGCATGAAGGACCACACGACCCCCACAAAGGCAAACGGCACCGAGAACATGATAATGAACGGATCAATAAAATCCTCGAATTCCGCGGCCATGACCATGTAGACGAGAATGACTCCCAGAATGAAAAGGAGCGTCAGATCGCGGAAGGCCTTCCGCTGTTCTTCGACCTCCCCGCCCCAGTTGACGGCAACGCCCGGCGGCAGGTCGAGTGAAGCTATCCGCGCACGCACGTCACGAACCACATCCCCCAGAACCCTTCCCTGAACACCCGCCATGACCCTTGTAATGCGCACCCGGTTTTTCCGTTCAATTTCGACAGGCCCGAAGGTTTCCTCAATCGTGGCGACATTCCGGAGTTTGATGGTTTGCCCCGTCAAGGTTGCAAGCGGGGTCTCTCCGATTTCGCGGATACTGCGTCTCTGATCTTGCTTCAATCGTAGTTCTATGTCGAAGTCATCGCCGGCTTCCCTGAACTTGGTGTCGTCAAAACCGTAGTAATTCACGCGCAATGCGTCGGCAACCATGGCCACGTTCAATCCAAGCGATGCGGCTCTGTCACGGTCGAGCCGAATGGCTATTTCCGGTCGCGCTTGCTTCCGCGCGATGACGGCATCCACGGCTCCGGGCGTTTTCTTCAGGATATCAAGGATCTCCCGGGCGACTCTGTCGCTGACATCAAGATCATGGCCCAGCACTTCGATGTTGATGGGCCGACCGCCGCCGAAGAACGCCTTCTGAATGGCGCTTACCGCAGTGGCCGAAAACTTCTCGACCCCCGGCAGTTGTTTAGCGCTCGCACGCAAAACGGCACCGATCTCTTTGGCTGAACGCTTTCTCTTCGTCTTGTCCTCAAGGCGTCCACCGATCCGGCCAATGTTTGATCCTTCGTCAAAACCCATGGCGCTCAAAAACCCTTTTTTACTCTGTCCGGCGAAAGCGTAGGTGGCCTCCATTTCAGGTATGGCGTCAACTGCGGCAAGCATCTTCTCTGTCACGCCCGCGGTAACCTCGTCCCGAACGCCCTCCGCCATTTCCACGACCACTTCGACTTCTCCGGAATCCACCTCGGGGAAAAACTCGGTTCCCACCATGGGAATCAGTGCCAGACTCCCGAAGAAGATCAGGGCAAACAGGAGAAACGCGCTTTTCCGGTGTCGGAGTCCCATCTCAAAAACATGGGCATAAAACGTCTCAATGCCGAGCAATACACGTTCACTCCAAGCGAAAATCCGGTATGTTTTTATCTCGCCTGCGGAGCGAAGCAGTTGGGAGCAGGCCATGGGTGTCAGGGTCAAAGCGGCAAAATTGGACATCATGATGACAATGATCATCACAAAAGCCAACTGCCCGAAGATAACACCGGCGATTCCTTTAACAAAAAGGAGCGGCGCGAAGACGCAGACAATGCTCAACGACGAGGTGATCACCGCCATGCCCACTTCCGATGCCCCATGCACGGCGGCATCTTTTCCATCCATACCTTCATCCACATGCCGGGTCACATTTTCGAGTACCACAATAGCGTCATCCACAACCATGCCCACGGCGATGGCCAGACTCATGAGAGAAATGACGTTCAACGTGAAGCCCATGAAATGGAGCCCGATGAAAGCGGCCATAATAGCGAAGGGAATGGCGAGAGAAACAACCAGACTCGTGCGAAACCGGCGCAGAAACAGGAAGCACACGACAATCACCAGAATACCGCCAACCATTGCCGCATTCGCCAGACTCCCAATCATATTGTAGATATGATCTGAGTTGTCCAGAATAGTATGCACTTCGATGTCGGCGGGTAGTTCCACCTGTAGTGTTTTCAGACGTGTCCTAATGTTTTTGATCACATTCACCGTGTTGGCGCCGGACTGCTTCTGAATGATCATCACGACGGCCGGGAGCCCGCCGGACCAGGCCCATTCCTGAGTTTCCTCGAAGGCGTCGTTGACCTCTGCCACGTCTCGTAGACGCACCAACGCGTCGCCATGGGAACCTACGACAACATTGGCGATTTCACGAATGTTCCCGAATCGCCCCGCTACGCGAATCTGGAGTTCCCGCCGGCCGACCTTGACCGTGCCAGCCGGTAAAGTAAGGTTCTCGGCAGCGAGTACGTTTCGGATTTGCTGGACGGACAGATTGCGAGCCTCCAGTGCTTCTCTGTCGAAAGATACGTTGATCTGCCGCTCACGTCCGCCCATCAGGAGAATGGCGCCCACTCCGGGAGTCCGCTTAAGGGGATCCGCAATCTGTTTGTCCACAATCCGGTAGAGATCGGAAGTGCTCTCTTTTGCCGTAACGGTAGTAACAAGAACCGGCACCATGGAACTGCTGAATTTAAAGATAAAGGGCTTATCCGCTCCGCTCGCGACATCCGGTTTCGCAAGATCGAGTTTCTCACGGATGTCATTGACCGCCACATCCAAATCAGTGCCCCAATGGAAAACGCAATTGATAATGGATATGTTGTCCTTCGATTTGGATTCCAGCCGATCTAGATCGGGTGTTGTGGAGA
>DAOVNC010000050.1 GCA_030630445.1 Kiritimatiellales bacterium
CGCCATAGCCTTGGCGAAGGGGGACGATCCCGTATCCGAGGACAACCGAGATCTTGGATCTCGGCTACAGAAGCGAAGTTGGGCGATTCGGCTTAGCTCCCCAGAGCCGTTGGCGGCGGGCAAGCTCAATGGGATGATTCAGCTCAACTTTTCATCGGGGTCGGTGAAGGTTCCAGTTATTGGAATCGTGCGGCCTATTATCCAGGTGGTTCCCGAACAGATCCAATTTTCCTCCCGTTCCTCCAAGGCAACCGAGCGACTTGTTATGCTGCGGAGCGGTGACGGCCGCCCGTTCGAGGTTCTTTCCGCCAAGTTGGAAAAGGGCAAGGGGTCGGTGGAGGCCAAGAAGCTGGCCGAGGGACGCTGGCAATTGAAGGTGGCCGTTGTTCCGGGTAGCCTTTCGAAGGGGTCGGCGGTGACGGTTGAAACTTCCTGCAGCATGCAGAAAAGGATAACGGTTCCGCTGTCGGTGCGTTAAATGCCGAGCAGAAAAAGAGGCTCCCCGGATGGACGCAAAGGAGATCTTGCAACAGCTTAATAGGGCGTGCCCGCCACGCAGTGACGGACAATCGCCTTGTTGCGCGGGAAAATGACGTCGAAGCGGTCGGGCAGGGGAGTGCCGATATCGACGTTGGGCTTAAAAGCGACATTGCGCAGGAGGAGGTATTTCCCGGAATATTCCTGTAGCAGCCCGGCAAACTCGATGACCGTGCCGTCTTCGAGCATTTCGACGATAACCTGCTTGCTGAGGTATTTTTCCAACACGGGTTCGTAGGCGTTCGGCACGGTGCCGAGCAGTGTGTTTCCGATGTCGCCCGCGCGTTTGTCGGCTCCGGCCACCTTGCCCATCGGGGTGCTCTTTTTCATGGTTCCGATAACCATGCCGAGCGATTGCGAAATGGCATCGCGCAAGGTGTTGAACACGTTCCAGACCCAGCGGCGGGAGCGGCTCAGCAACGAGGGGTTTGCAATGCGCTTGATTTCTTTCTTCCAGCGTTCATGTTCTTTTGTTCCGGCCTTTGGAGGGGGTTGGAGGATTTTTTTGATGCCATCGACCTCCGGCGAGTAGAGCACATAACTGGCTTTCTTGTGGCCGGATTCGTCCGTTTCCGGATTCTCGAAAACCAGCTCCATCGCCTTGGGGTAGGCGATGAAGCGGCCCCAGAGCCACTTCCCCGACTGCATCAGGATCATGACGGGTTCGCGGTTGAAATATTTCAGGCAGCGGTCGCGCTTGCGCCGCGCGGCAATCGCCGTCACCGTCGCCGCAACGAACAACAGAACCATCGGTAGCCAAAAATCGAGCATCACAACTCCTTCATCAAAAATTCCAGCACATACGGGGCTTTGGGGGTTTAAGATCCAATACGGAGAGTCTTCCCCATGAACCGCTACAAATCTACTAATTTATGCACAATTAGTAGATGACGGGCAAAGCCTGGGATGGACCCCTTTTCTTTTCCTATCCATCATGCCCCATGGACGGGACGGAGTGGTGGTGCTTGAAATAGTAGTCGAAGCAGATGCGACAAAGCGAGTGGCTGACCTTATGCGGCGGGTGCGTGATCCAGTCCGGAATCCAGTCCCACACATCCAGTGTGGTCGCACGTTGGAAGCGGCGGCAGTAGCTGCATTGGGTGATGGTCCCGTTCGCCAAGCGATAGTGTTCTATGACGGGGGGCATCGATACCCGTTCCGTGTCGGCATGCTCCTTTTCCAGCAGCAAGCTGCTCACAACCAGAATGCCTCCAAGGTCATGCAACGGATAGGCCGTTTCGTGGAACACCCGATAGGTTTCGGGAGTGGAGCACTCGTAGTCATGTTCCCAAACTTCTTCCCGCGCCAGGAGATCTTGGTAGAGGTTGATATAGAAATCCCGGAACGGCGCGCTCATCGCGTCGGCAATATGGGTTCCCACAGGAAAGCGTTCCGAAATATCCGGTTCGCCGTGGTTGACTTCCGCAAAGGTGAACCATGCGGGATTCAGATAGGTCAGCGTCAGCTTTTTGGAGAGGGCGAAAATCGTAGAGGGATCGTCTTCCAAGGTCTGGAAATCGACCCCCTTCAGCTTCTCCGGGAAATCTGGAAGATAGCGCACCATCGTCTAGTCCTTCCCTTCTTTCGGGCGGGATCAGGCCGCGACGTGTTCGCGGTAGTGGCCATCGACCCAGCAGAGCGGAAGCGCCTCCCCGGAAGGGAACACGAGCTCCGTCTTCAGGAAGTTTTCCGGCCGTTGGATGACCTCGTCCATATGTGCCCGCGCCCGGATGGTGGCCGAATACGGGTTGATCACATCCGGCAGGTCGATCACCTCGACCAGATCCCCGGTTGGCACGTGTTTTAGGAACATAATACACCTCCTCGCTTATTGTCTCTTCGACCACTTGCGATCAAAAAGGGTTCAATCTAGCTTCTGCTTCACATGCAACGGGAAGGTTTCTGAAGGGCCTTTTGAGCCGAGGGGCATGGGCATTAATCCATCAGTCGGAAGGTGGCGCTGCTCTTTACTTGGTCGCCTTTTTTCAAGGGGTTGTCATCGACGTTGCTCAGGCGGCGCAGGAAGCGTTCGGAACCGCCGTTGGAGTAGTGGGCCACCAGCAGGCGCAGGGCATCGTTGTGAATCCATGCGCGTGCGTGCCGGTCTCCATCGGCGACGGCTTCGAGTCCGAAGCCCGAAGCATCCGTCATCGATGCGGCGAAAATATGGTGCTTGGTGGAGGCAAAGTCGCGGCTTCCGGCAGGGCCGCGGTCGAGACGCCATTCGTGTTCCGGCTCGGTTTTGGGGCCGACCGACGTTGCCTCGACACCTTCCGTGGAGCTGACGCGCCCGGCGAGCCTTCCGATATGCCAGTCGGGGTAGGTGGTCCATAGGCCGTTGCGGTCCCATGCGAGGTTATTGAATTCGGTGGGCAGGTCGAAGACGATACCGAGCTGGCGCGGATTGATTTTGGCCTTGCAGCTGAAATCATATTCGACGGTGAATGAACCATCTGGATTGAAAAGGTAGGTGAATGCGCCTTCAGCTTCATCATAGCTTCCGTCAACCACGACGGTGTCGCCTTTTATCTGCACGGAGGAGACCTTCCAGTTTTTGCAGGTGTGGGTGAAGGGAACCGGTTTCAGGGTCTGGCCTTGCATCTGGGTGTCGCCCTCGCTATTCAACGGAAGAAGCATCAGATGCGGGCCATCCATCTCCATCTCGTTGGCTTGGCGGGCGGCGGCAGTAAAGAGGCCGGTTTTTCGATCAATGGCATAGCGGATGTCGGAACCGCTGATAAGAATAGAGTCGCCCTTTTCATCGATACGGAACGTGTAGTCGCCTTTCGCTTCTTTTACCGGTGCGGGGGTTCCTACCGTCAGGCTGTAGGAGTCCATTTCGAAACCGCGCGGGTCGACAAAGCTTAACTCCAGTTTTTCGCCGGCCACGGGTGTTGTGGATGGTTTAATAACCAGCTGACCTTCTGATTTTGCTGGAATGTCGGCCCGCGTGGAGCCGCTTTCGCTTCCCAACCGCCAATCGATGCGGAGGCGATCCATGTTGGAGAAATCCTGGCGGTTTTCAAGTTCAACAATGATTGCGCCGTTCTTGTAGTCCAGCTCTTTGTTGAGAACCCGGATAGGGGAGTAGACCTTCTTGGTGTGGTACCATTCTGGCTTGGGTCGCCGCCAGCCGTCGATCGGCCCCCAAGTCCCGTAGCCGCCGAGGCAGCCGTCTGCCTGGTACATTTGCTCCCAAATCTTGATAAAATAGTTTCCCCATTGGTCACGCAATCCGCGGTCGGATGCCAGCTCCAGGCGATTGTAGGCGTTGAGGTGAATGTATTCGCCGAAGTAGAGCGGGCGTTTCCCGTACTTTTTTGCTTTCACGGGGCCGGTATATCCCGGGTAGTGGATGTTGGCGATCTCGCAGTAGGGTTCGGTGTAATGCTGAATATCCTGGAACCAGGTGTTGAAAATCTGCGGGCGGGTCGGATCGAGCATGCGCATCGCTTTCGAGGCGGCGATAAAGTTCGGTCCCCAGCCGGATTCGTTAGCAATGGACCAGCAGAGAACCGATGGATTATTGCGGCTGCGGACAACCATCTCCATATTCTGTTGCACGGTTGCCTTCAAGTGACTCGGGTCTTTGGATTTCCACTCCCAGCAAAACGGCCCTTCCACTTCGACAAAGATGCCCAGCTCATCCGCGGCTTCGAGCAGTTCTTCCGCAGGAGGGTAGTGGCAGGTGCGGATCAAATTAATGTTGGCGTTGCGGAACAGTTCGACATCGCGGCGCCACAGGTCGCCTTCCAGGCTCCGTCCGCGCAAGGGGTGTGTTTCGTGACGGTTGCAGCCCCGCAACTTGACCGGCTTGCCATTGACAAACAGCTGGTTCCCCTTCACCTCGGTCTCCTTGAATCCGACTTTCTTGACGATCTTTTCTCCGTAGGAAAGGGCAATGGCCAGTGTGTATAGATTCGGGTTCTCGTTGTCCCATTTCTTCGGATTTGAAATGGAGAAGCTTTTTGAAACCGCGGCGGCTTTTCCGGCTTCGATGCGCCCAACGTTGGCCACGCTATCGTTCAGCATCAGCTCTTTTCCTTCAGGATCGGTCAGTTTGAAGCCTATCTTGGTGCGGCCATCCGATGCACTTTCGTTGGAGATTTCCAATTCCACATTCAGTTTGGCATCGCGGTAGTCTTCGTCCAGGTCGGTGCGTATGGCCAGTGAGGATACGTTGATCGTTGGCAGGGCGAAGAGGGTCACCTTGCGGCTGATGCCGCCCAGCGGATGGCAGGCGTATTTGCTTCCGCTGGCCATGGTGTCGGCGAGGGATTCGTTCTGTACCGCCAGGGCCAGCTCGTTCTTTGCGCCGACCCTTGCTAGATCAGTGATGTCGAGTTCGAACGGGGTGAACCCTCCCATGTGGCTGCCGGCCTTCTTGCCGTTGAGATAGACCGAACAGTCGGAATAGACCGCATCGAAGCGGAGCTTGACACGTTGTCCTTTCATGGATGCCGGCACGTTGAAGGTGCGGTGGAATGCCGCAGGGGCATCTTTTTTGACGTTATAGCCCTGCATCACCCATTCGCCCGGAACCTCGATTTTTTTCGTCAGGCGCGAGGTATTCTGCGGGAAGCCAGACGGTACGGATTCGAGGAAATTCCAGGTTCCGTTGAGGCTGATCAACTCGCTGTTTGCCGGACGCGGAGAGAGGCGCGGGATGTTGAACACATCGAAGTCTTTTGCCCCCACGATACCCGTGGCCTTGAGCAGGCCCTTCACTGCGGAGATTTTCAGATCCGATTTTGAAACCTCCACCTTGACGGAAAAGGCACCTGCGGCATCCGAGGAGGCTGTTGCACCGCCCACGGAAATAAACGCTCCGGAAATCGGCTGTCCGGAATTAAGATCCAGCACCTTGCCTTCCACCGTCGGGCCGGGCATCAGGGCATATTCAATTTCCATGTGGGGGTTGAGGCCCAGCGTGTCTGAAAACAATTCCGCCTCGGACAGGACACAGTTCAACCCTTCGACGGTCTCGATATTCACTTGCAGTTTCCCGGCGGCGTAAAGGATCCGGGATAGAACGATTTCTTTTTCGACCGGTTCGCCTCTGGGCAGGATGATTTTATCCAACAGCACTTTGTCGTTTACAAGAAGGCGCTGAACACGGTTGTCGTGATCCGACAGAAAACGAAGTTTGAGTGTGTAGCGCGCCGACTTTTTCAGTCCGCCGTAGATGAGCCCTACCTGGCGGTCACCGTAGATGACCGTGCGTAGAGTTGACTTCTGGGGGACGGCCTCAAAGGAGATATCTTTTTTCGAATAGGTATAGTCGCCGCTTTTCATGGTTACGTGCGGTTGTTGCTTGTCGACCCCGCAGTTGTCGTAGGCAACCCGATGTTGGAGTTCCGCTGCATTCAGCGACGAGACGGCGGTTAGTGCGGTGAGCAGGATTCTGGTTTTCATTCTATTCTCTATTTGATTTGAAACGTCATTTCGCCCGTAACCCGATCCCCTTTTTTGAGCGGGTTTCGCAGGTATTGGAGGTGGCTTCCGAGAAAGAGTTCGGCCCCGCCGGTATCGACATCGATGCAATAGAGCCGCACCTTCTCGCCATCCATGCGGCAACGGCCTGCCTGGGTGCCGTCGGAAAGGAGGGTCACCGTGTCGCCGTTGGGTGCGGACATTTTGTAGTAGAGGATTTGGGTGCGGGTTCCGCGGAAGTCCGATGAACCCAGCTCGTTGCAATCATGGCTCCATGGATGTTCCGGTTGCTGGCGGATAAACTGTCGCTTCACGTTGCCGTTTTCGTCGATGGGGTAGTCGGGCTTTTCCCCATAGAAGGCGGGAGCGGAGCCTTTTAGCCGGCCAATATGTTCCAGCGGGAAACCGGTAAAGTCCGAGGTGCGCTCCCACGCCACGGAATCGAAGCGGTCAGCAAGGTTCAGGGCGAGGCCGATCTGGCGCGGGTCGACTTTGCGCAACGTGGTGAAGTCGTAGTCGATCTTGAATACGCCGTTGCCGTTGATGGTGTAGACAAAGCGGCCCTCGGCTTCGGCATACTTCCCTTTGACCGTAATTTCGACGGAGTTGGCAGAGGCTTTCGCTTCGACTTCGGTGGCTTTCCAATTGGAGCAGAGCGGATCCCATGCCGGGGTGTCGGCGGAGTGGTTCGGATAGCATCCGCTGCCCTTCAGGTCGGAGATTACGAGGTGCACGCCATCGCTGACCACGGTTTTCCCGTCCTTTTCAATGGAAGTGATTTGACCGGTTTCCTTGTTGATTGTGCAGGTGAAGGCGGTGCCTTTCAGTAGGTATTCCCGAACGTTTTCCTTCATGGTTATCCGCTCGCCGGCGATGGCCTTGGTGGATGGGGCGGGGAGGGGGGTGCCGACCGGAATGTCAAATTGATCGATCAGATAGCCTTTGGCGCTATGGAATGCGACGCAGAGCTCTTCGCCATCGTCCAACAGGGTTTCGATCCGCAGCGTTCCGGTGGAATGCGGTGCGATATCGGTCGTTGCACCGCCGCTGCGGTTGCCGACCTGCCACTTGATGGTCAGCTCCTTGACATTCGTGAAGCTGTGCCGGTTGGCCACGGTTAGCTCCGCCACTCGGCCAGCTTCCAGTTCGGGGGTCATGACCCGGATGGGCGAGTAGACCTTTTTCATGTAGAAATATTCCGGCTTGGGCCGGCGCCATCCATCAATGGGCCCCCATGCGCCGTAGCCGACGGCCTGTCCGTCGGGCAGCAGGAAAAGATCGTCGATGCCGGACCAGATCGAGCCGCCGAGGCAGGCGTCGGTGGCATACATTTTGTTCCAGATACGGTCGAGGCAGTGTCCCCACGTGTTGCGGATGCCCGGATCGGCAACGAGTTCCTGGCGGTTGTAGACATTCAGGTGGCAGAATTCGCCGAAGGTGATGGGGCGTTCATAACCCTTGACCGCTTCGGCGCCGTTGGGTCCGGGGTAGTGGATGTTGGCAACCGGTGCGGTGCTGCCGTGGTTGTTGAATCCACCGTAGTCTTGATCGTGGAACGCGTGGGGTCGTGTGGGATCTTCTTCCTGAACATGCTCTAGGATCGTCGCGAAATTGTCGGACCAGCAGGATTCGTTGGCCAGCGACCAGAGAATGATGCTCGGGTTGTTGCGATGGAATCGAATGGTTTCGATATTGGCCTGGAGCATGTACGGATACCATTTGGGGTCGCGGTAGTTTAGTTTCTTCCAGGATTTATTGGCGTGGTGGCCTACCCAGCAGACCGGGGCCTCGAGTTCGACAAACAGGCCGAGCTCATCGCAGGCCTCGATGAACTCCTCGGCTGGTGGATAGTGCGAGGTGCGGATGAAATTGACGTTGCCGGTCATGTAGAGCTCGGCATCCTTGCGCCACTGCTCCCGGGTCAATGCCCGACCCAGCAGCGGATGGGCTTCATGTCGGCAAACCCCGGCCAGCTTGATCGGCTTGCCGTTGACCAGCATGCGGTTGCCGCGCACTTCCACCTGCCGGAAGCCAAAGCGTTTGCTGATTTTCTCCAACGTCTTTTCATTCAGCCTCAGCTGGCATTCGAGGTCGTAGAGATTTGGGTGTTCATTGTCCCATTGCTTCGGGGATGTAACCGGGATTGAGGCCGAGACAACGCGCGTCATGCCGGGCTTGATCTCGGGGATTTGAATGGTCTGGGCCTTGATTGCCCCCGGCACATGAACCGAAATTTCTGCATTTTTGCTGGCCGCATCGGTGGTGTTGGCCACCTCGAATTGAAGGTTTAGCTTGGCGTCCTTAAACGCGCTGTCAAATTCCGTGGCGATGCGCAGGTCGGTGATGTGCAGTGGGGGAAGCGCGAAAAGCGTTACCTTGCGCAGGATGCCGCCCAGCGGAAAGTTGGCATATTGATTAAGGCTGCCGAGATTGTCGGCCATGGAATCGTTGCGCACTTTTAGTTCAAGCGTATTCCTGCCCGGCTTGAGATGATCGGTGATATCCAGCTCAAACGCGGTGAAGGTGCCGAGATGCCGGCCGGCCTCCTGTTCGTTGACATAGACCATGCAGTCGCTAAACACCGAGTCGAAGCGCAGGCGAATGTGCTTGCCTGTCCAGTCGGAGGGCAGGTCGAACTCGCGCATATATCCGGCGTGTGTTCCGTCTTCAACGGCGAAGCCCTGGGTGGCCCAGTGGCCCGGAACCTGAATCGTTTCCCAGGTTCCGCCTTTTTGGGATGGAAACCCTTTGTCCGGCGCAGGATTGAAGTTCCATTCGCCGGAGAGGCTCATGACCGGGCTGGCTACGCCGGTCGTTGCCTCTGGGAACGGGGCATAGGTTGGCGCGGGAACCGGGACGGTGTCGTAATCAAAGGCGGCGGCAACGACGGCGGCCTGCTCCGCCTGCAGTTTTTTCGGTTTGCTGGAATAAACCTTGATGGTGGAGACGAGCGCGTTGGCTCCCTCCTCCTTTGCAATGACCAGCCGCATTTTCCCGTAGGCATAGGCAAAGCCGGGCAAATCAATCTCTTTTTCAACCAGCTGGCCTGGCTCCAGTTCGATGGTGGCCAGCTCGCTTGTGTCGGACAGCACTTTCATGACGCGCTTGGCGTCGGTCGGGTCGGAGTAGAAGGTCAGCTTCAGACTATAGTCGGCCTGAATATCCATCCCTTCAAAGACATAAACCACCTGCTCCCCGAAGGAGCAGCTTAACGCCGCTTTCGGGATGCCGGATGCCGCGTTGAAACGGTAGGATTCGCCCTCCACCCGATGCGGTTGTTTCCCGCGCACACCGCAGTTGTCTTCCGCAACCAGATGGATGTTTTCGAGTTTGTTAGACATGGAGGAGGTCGCTCCCGTCAGGGCCAGTAGAAAAAGTAAATGTTTCATAATGCATTGCTGTTTGTGGGTATTTCTTTATGGGGTGGAAAAATCGCGCACGGCCTGCACGTAGGCCTCGATATTTTCCCACGGGACCTCGGGCTCGAGCATATGGGTCGGGCAGCAGAAAAGGCCGCCTTTCTTTCCGGCGGTTTCGAGGTTCCTGAACACCTCGGCGCGGACTTCCTCCGGGGTGCCATGCGGGAAAAGGGTTTGCGTTCCCAAGGTGCCGCTGAAGGAAATGCGGTCGCCAAATTCCGCGTGGAGCTCGGAAAAATCCATGCATTCGGGCTGGATCGGGTTGAGGATATCCACACCAATCCCAATCAGGTCGTCGATGAATGGCGTAATGAACCCGCAGGAGTGGTAGCTGACCAGAATGTCCGGCTTGGCTTCTTTCGCGGTGGCAATCACCTTTGCCAGCCTCGGCAGGAGCCACTCGCGATACATGTCCGTGCTCATCATAATGGCCTGCTGCATGCCGATATCGTCGCCGAGGCCCAGAATATCCACACCCGCTTCGGCAAACTTCCGCGCCCGCAGGCAGGCCAGATCGGTGATTTTGTCCAGCAGCCAGACGGCCTTTTCGTTCTCCATGGCCATGTCCACAAAGAGTTCGTCCATGCTGCGCAAATACCAGGCGGTTTCCCATATCGTGCACTCGGCCCAGACAAACACGGCCAGTCCCTTGCTGTGGATCTCGTCGACCTTTCCCGGAAGATAGGAAAAGTCCATATTGGCAAAATCGGGCCAGGGATAGGCCTCCAGCTCTTCAATTGAATCGATGTCTTTCAGTGGATGGTGAAACTGGGTCATGTGTTCGGAGTTGGGATTGTCCTCGTGCGCCACGCCCCATCCATCGAACTTAACCGCATGCTTGAATCCGTTGGGATAAAAGTCGTGCCAGTCGACCCCGCGCTCGGGGATGCGCCAGATTTCATCAAAGTTCCATGCAAAGCCGGGATCGTAGATAATGCGGTAGGGTGCGCCGAATTCTTCGAGATAATCCGTCTTCCCCGGATATCGGCGCGCAAATTCTTCTTCGAGCGACGGGCAAAGGTGCATGCCAAGCGGGGCTTCCTCATATCCGGCCCGCCGATACAGGCTTAACAGGTTTTCCCTTTTCGACATCATAATCCACACCCCTTCTGCGTTGATCGCTGTGGTTCGATGGCGTTGTTTCTACCCTTGTTTGTGGCTAAAGGGAATGAGTCCAGTGGAAATGTTTATGTATATATTGGCCTAGCAGGAAAACAGGATGAATTCGATGAACGGCTATATATAGCTTCATTGCAATGGAATATCCGGCCCATAAACATCGACTGAATGCTCGGTACATGTATATTTCATGCATGAATGAGGCTAAAAAAACGATGGGCGGAATACCCTTCGGGGAGATCCTGCTCTGCGGTGAGCGAAACCACGGGCAATATCCCCCGCTCGAAGACCTGCGCATATTGCACGAGTTTGTAATCGTCTACCTGTTTGAAGGTTCCGGAATATACTGGGATGCCAAACAAAGCATGATCGAGCTAGGGCCCGGATCTTGCCTCGTCATTCCTCCGCAAACCCCGCATGCATATCATCCCCTCAGCCCGGCCCGATGGAGCGAAATCTTTTTTGTATTCAAGGGTGCGCTCTTCGACACGTGGCAGGCCCATGGCCTGCTTCCATCCCAAACGCAACATCTGGCGCTGCGGCCAACCGACTATTGGCTTCCAAAATTCAGGAACGCCTTGACCTCCGGCTCTTCGAGCTCCGACAGTCTGACCGACTGCTGCCGCCTTCAGCTTGTCCTCGCCGATATAAATAACTTTATCGGGCAGAGCCGGTATCCCGAAGAGGATCTCGTTTGGCTGGAACAGGCCAAATATTGGATTGAAACAAGTCTGGTGACCAATCCCTCTCTCGCGGAACCTGCGGCTCGCATGCGGGTATCCTACGACCATTTCAGGAAGCGGTTCAAAAAAACAAGCGGCATATCGCCGTCGGCCTATCGCACCCAGGTTCAAATTAACCAAGCCAGCAAACTCCTGTTGCAGACTCGGATCCCCATTGGTAGAATTGCGGAGCAGCTGGGTTTCTGCGATGTGTTCCACCTCTCGAAACGCTTCAAGCAGTCCACCGGCTTCAGCCCGCAGCAATACCGCAAGCGGTTTTAGGCAGCTTGCTCGTTGCCGGCCTTTCTCATCATGAACCATTTCATGGGGAGGCCGAGCGACGCCGTGATCAGTCCGCGCGCGACAAAGAACATGCAGATGACGCCAACGGTGAACGAGGCCACCACCAGCTTGCCGACACTGCGAAAGCCAAAGCCATTGATGAAGCCGGCCGCGATGGACGAGATCAGCATGCCGCAGGTGAGCAGCAGGTTGACGGAGGTGTCGTAGACAAAATGGCCGATCGTGTAGGAGGGGGATTGTGCGGAAGCGGGATCGAGACCCAGCATGCCGGAGATCAGGTTCAAGGTTCCGAGGATGCCCGTCAGCAACAGCATCGTGATCATCACATAGCCGCTACCAAAGCAGAACGCCGCAAACTTGGTGCGCTTCTGGATGGTGCGCGAAAGGAATAGCTTTTTCCCGTGGGCCATGAAGGCGCGCATCACGCCATAGGCCCAGCGCATCTGCTGGTGGAACAGGTCGCCGGGGGTGTAGGGAACCTCGCACTTCACCTGCAGGTCTTCGAGATAGGCAATGCGCTTGCCGTGGGTGATCGCGCGGAGGGAATAGTCGACATCCTCGGTTAGCGCGCCCGTGGTCCAGCCGCCGAGCTCGATGAGATCGCTCTTCTTGACCAGTTCGCCGGAACCGCAGAAGACGCAGCTGTTGGTGACGGTCTTGAGGAAGGGGAGGAGTACATTGTGGACGATATTGACGATGCCTGTGCCCATCAGCGTACTGTGGTTGTCGTGTACGTTGATGATCTTCCAGGCCGCCTGCGCACCCGCCAGCGTCGGATCCTTGATCACCGGAACCACCAGTCGCTTCAGGAAATCCTTATTCGGCAGGAAGTCGGAATCGAGGATCAGGAGATAGTCGCCCGTCGACTTCGGAAGCATGACATTGAGGTTGCCGGGCTTGAAGCCGGCATTGTCGCCGCGACGGCTGATCTCGATGCGCGGGTTGACGGCCGCAAAGGCGTCGATCCTCGCCGAGATTTCCGGCTGGCTGCTATCGTCGCCAATCATGATCTGAAGTTTTTCGACCGGATAGTCGAACGCCAGGCAGCACTTGGCGCAGTTGAGCGCGGCGAGCTCGTTGTAGGTTGGAATCTGGATCGTGACCGTTGGGTAGAGCGACTCGTCCTTGATAATTTCCGGATCGTTCCGAAGCCGGGACAGCGCCAGCGAGAACGCCGTCAAAAAGAAATAGCCCAGCGACAGGACAAACGCCCCCATCAGCGCAACTTCAAACAAGGTCTTGATAATTGTGTGGAACCCCATGCTTCCCCCCTCTTCTAAGAATTGGTAAAATCCTCGGTCGATCCATGAATTAACGGCGTTATTTATAGGGATTTCACTCCGAACGCAACCCCTCATGCGGTTTTATTTTCATGGTGGGCGGAAGCAAAAACAGCCCCCATTCCATGTTTTGAGCCTTCAGAATCTTATATACGATACTATATAAAATCGCCTTAAAACGGGTCAAAACAGGCCAAAATATATAGTATACTATATAAAAAACCACCCTTGGATTTTGGTTTTGCAACCGCTTTTCCCGGAGCTATCCTCCGGGTTTCGCCTCCGGCGCGTCCCAGCCATCGACTTGCCCCGCCTCCGTCGCCATGATCAACCCGCCGCCCTCCAGCCGCGCATCCATCGGCGCAAGCAACCGCACCCCCTCATACGAAATTAACCTAATTAGTATTGAAATGATTGGGCAGTTGACCTAGTATTCGGGTCATGACAAAGCACCGACCGATTATTGCGGGGCCGCACAGCCCCGCTGAACTCAAACACCGGTATCTCGCATGCGAAGATTCCGTGGAGCGTAGCCACTGGCAAGTCATCTGGCTGCTCTC
>DAOVNC010000409.1 GCA_030630445.1 Kiritimatiellales bacterium
ACCACGCACAACGCCGCCGTAGACTATATCCGCAAGGAGTCGCGCCGCCGCCGGCTGCATCAGCGGCAGTCGAACGAAACCGACCCCTATGCCAGCGACCAGCACGACCGCCACGAACTGGTCTTCCGGCATCTCCACGTCCTCAAGCCCAAGGAGCGTTCCGTGCTCGTGCTGAGGCTCCAGGAGCAAATGTCCTACAAGGAGATCGCCACCGTCCTCAAGCGTTCCGAGGGCTACGTCGGAACGCTGGTCCATGCCGCAACGAAAAAATTGTCCCAAAGCCTGAAGCAGGCGGGGGTGGTATCATGAAAAACTGTAAAACCTTCGAAAAGAAACTCGTCGCCTACATCCACGGCGAACTCACCGACCGCGACTTCCAGGCGGTGGGAACACATTTGGAAACCTGCGAATCCTGCCGCGCCGAACTCGAAACCCTGCGCGCGACGCTCAACCTGCTCGGCGAGGCCCTCGAAGCCGCCTCCGCGCCCGAAGAGCTCAGCGCGTGGCGGACGCTTCCGCACCGCGTGTCGGCGCACCGCCCGACGCTCTCCGACCATTGGTACAGCCCGAGGTTCCGGGCGGTATTGGTGACGGCCGCCGCATGCAGTGTGTTCCTTCTTGTCAGCCTGTCGCTGGTGCTTCCCCGGCTGGGTGGCAGGTCGGAGACCGTGGATGCGGAACAATCCTTCGAGGCCGCCCCGGTAGCACGCCCCAAAATGCCGGCGAAAAAGATCCAGGTTCCAGTGGAGGTAAAGAAACGAAAGCCAAAGCCCCGCCTTCGCAAGCGGATTGTGTCCCAGTCCAGATCGACCGCGAAACTTGCGGAAGTGGAAGAACTAAACATTAAAATGCCGGAAATTTCCGGAATAAAGGGTGGCCTTGGCAATATGGGCGGTGATGGCTTCGACTCGCTTGGATTCACTATGGAAGTAAGTCTTTTTGGGAGGGCACAGCAACAAGCCTCAGGATCGGTAGTGTGCCTGAGTGAGGTGGAGCGCTTCAACACAGAACAGTACGACCGGATCGTGGACAATGCCTTCAAGTTGGCGATGGAGAATCCGCTCTCGACGTTTTCGATCGATGTGGACCGGGCGTCCTATTCCAACATGCGGCGTTTCCTGAACAGCAACCAGCTGCCGCCGCCGGACGCGGTGCGGATCGAGGAGCTGGTTAACTATTTCCACTACGACTATCCGCAGCCGCGGGGCGCCGATCCCTTTGCGGTGTCGATGGAGGTTTCGCAGTGCCCGTGGAATACGGAGCACCAGCTAGCACTCATCGGCCTCCAGGGCTTGGAAATCGAGACGGCGGACCTGCCGCCCAACAACCTGGTCTTCCTGCTGGATGTGTCGGGCTCGATGAACTCCCCCGACAAGCTGCCGCTGCTCAAGGCCGCCATGCGCCTGCTGGTCGGGCAGCTGCGCCCGGAAGACCGCGTATCCATCGTCGTCTATGCCGGTGCCGCCGGAATCGTGCTGGAACCGACGTCCGACAAGGGCAGAATTCTCGAAGCCATCAACCGGCTTAATGCAGGGGGCTCCACCGCTGGCGGTGCCGGCATCGAGCTGGCCTACAAAACTGCGCGCACAAGCTTTATCAAAGAGGGCAACAACCGCGTCATCCTCGCAACCGACGGCGACTTCAATGTCGGCGTCAGCTCCGACGGTGATCTAACCCGGCTCATCGAGGAAAAGCGCGAGTCGGGCATTTTCCTCTCCGTACTCGGCTTCGGCACCGGCAACTACAAGGATTCCAAGATGGAGAAGCTCGCCGACAAGGGCAACGGAAACTATGCCTACATCGACGACATCCTCGAAGCCAAGAAAGTGCTCGTCACCGAAATGGGCGGCACGCTCGTCGCCATTGCCAAGGACGTCAAAATCCAGGTCGAGTTCAACCCTTCGCAAGTCAAAGCCTACCGCCTCGTCGGCTACGAAAACCGCATGCTCGCCAAGGAGGACTTTGCCGACGACACCAAGGATGCCGGTGAACTTGGGGCCGGGCACACCGTCACCGCCCTCTACGAGCTGATCCCCGCCACCTCGGACGAAGCGGTTCCCGTGGCCGGGGCGCTGAAATATCAAGTGACCGGACTCGTGAAGAGCGACGACTTGATGACCGTCAAGCTGCGCTACAAAAAGCCCGATGGCGACACCAGCAAGCTCATCGTCCAGTCGGTCGAAGCGGCGGATCTTCAAGCTGTTGAGGTATCCGAAAACCTCCGCTTCGCCAGCGCCGTCGCCGAATTTGGCCTGCTGCTGCGCGGTTCGGAATACAGGGGCAGCGCCAGCTACAGACAGATCTTGCGCCGCGCCCGGCAGGCGAAGGGTCGCGATGCCGAAGGCTACCGTGCCGAATTCATCCGCCTCGTCGAAAAGGCCCAGTTGCTCGCCGCCCCCGCCGAATAGCCGATCCGCCGCACCGCTTCCTTCGTTGCACTTCAGGTAAGCGGTCTCTACACCAATGCGTCGGTATTGAAAACATTTCCCCTGGTGTAGAGAGCGTTTACCTGAGCGAAGCGAAGGAAACGTTGCGTCTTTGGTGTAGAGAATGTTTACGCGAGCGAAGCGAGTGAAACGTTGCTCTTCCGCAAAGAAAACCCAACCCAAAGCTTTTCAAGATCGTGTTGTTTTGCGACGCTCCATGCATGAAAAGCCAGCCCAGAAAACCACGCCGCCTTGAACAGATCTTCCAATCCTACGCCGCACCGGTCTACTTCGTCACCTTCTCTACATTCGACCGCAAACCTGTATTGAACAACGAGCCGGTGCACCGAAAATTTCTAAAGTTTGCATCACAGTCCGAAGGCAAAGGGGTTGCATTTGGGCGCTATGTCATTATGCCGGATCATGTCCACTGTTTTGTCCGCATCGCACCGCAACACAAAATCGGGACGACGATCCGGTTGTTGAAACGATCCTTGTCTTCAGCGGTCCAAGCGCCGCCGCCCCACTGGCAGCCCGGATTCTTCGACCACGTTTTGCGGCACAGCGAAAGCTATTCCGAAAAGTGGTTCTATGTATACCGGAACCCGGTTCGGGCGGGGCTGGTTGAGCAACCCGGAGACTGGCCATTCCAAGGAGAAATTGTTCCTATCCAATATTAGGACGTCCTCTCCTCCGCCGCACCGCTTCCCTCGC
>DAOVNC010000257.1 GCA_030630445.1 Kiritimatiellales bacterium
ACTACGCCGATGGCGGTGAGCAGACGATTGTTTTCACGAACGATCCAGTGCAGTTTTAGCGGGTCGTTCGCGCGGATCGCTTCTTCGAAGGCTTCCGTAACCGCCTCGAATTCGCTCCAGATTTCGCTATTGCGAAAACGATGCCCCACTTCCATGACGCTTTCGCCGGTGGTGGCCGTCGGGATGCCGGTCTGCACCATGTACATTTTCATGCGGGGCAGCGACATGGCTGTTGCAACGCCTTGCCGGAAATTTGCGCACCCGCCGTGCAGCGAGATATAGGAGTCGACGCCACTCGGCTTTCCATGTTGCAGTTTTTCGGCTTCGAGGCTGTATTCGTAGTACCAGTCGGGTTTGAAATCGACACGCAGATAGTGGCCGAGTGCGCGGATTTCGCTGAGCACCGTCGCGGCGGAAGAACCCATGCCGCACCCGACCGGAATCGTGGAGCGCAACTTGAGGCAAAGGCCCGAATCAATATGCCGGTGCAGGCCATCCAAGGTGTGGATAAAAGCGAAGCGGAAAAGGTCGACCGGCATGGCGAGAACCTCGCGGATGCCGATTTCGCCCCGAAGGAATTCCCGGTATTTCTTGTCGACGCGCCGCTTGAGGTCGCGCAGGGCCATGAGCGTGTTCGCTTCGCCGCCCTCGCCGCCCGGCAGGTCGAAGGAGATTCTATTGCCGGCTTGCGGGGTTAGCTCGAAAACCGCGCTGCGGTCGATGGCCATCGCAATGGCGGGCTTCCCGTAGACCACGGAATGTTCGCCACTGAGAATCAGCTTGCCTGGAGCCACGGCCTTCATCGATTAATCCACCAATGATTCATATTCACGCTTGTGCTGACTGATGCCCGAAAACCGAAACGGTCCGGTCTTGTATTGCGGGAACACATACTCCCCGCCATCGGTCGGCACCCCGTAGTTGAAAATGTCTTCGTATTGTTGATACGTCAGTTCGGTGCGGTTCTCCAGCAAATTCCGGTGCTGATCCGCATAGAGGAAATCGCGGTAGCCGGGCTGGACCACGCCGCTGAAAAACTCGCCGACACAACCGGAACCATAGCTATAAAGGCCGATGCGCCTGCCCGCCAGATCCGCTTCCGCCGTATCAAGCAACGAGGCCAAACCAACATACATGGAGCCGGAATAGCAGTTTCCGGTGACCCGGCTGTAGCGAAGCGACTCCTCCAGCAACCGGTGCAGCTGTTCCCTATCCACCGGTTCCTTGCACTTGCGCGCCAGTTTTTGGTGCGCCTTTTCCGCCATCTTGGTAAAAGGGATGTGGTAGCAAAAATGGTCGAAATCCGCCAGCGCCCTGCCGGTAAGCCCGGCATACTGCTTCCAGGTTTCCAGCAGGGTGTGAATGTAGACCATGGTGGAATACTTGCCGTCAACCAAGGCTTCGGAGCGGTAGTTCGGCCGCCAGAAGTCCATCACATCCTCGGTATGGTAGCCGCATTCCGGATCGATGGCCAACAGCCGCGGATCGGCGGAAACGAGCATGGCGACCGCACCGCAGCCTTGCGTGGATTCCCCGGGGCTGCCCAATTCGTAGCGGGCGATATCGGAGGCTATGACCAATGCCTTCTTTCCGGGATTGCGGGCCACAAAGCCAATGGCCAACTGCAGGCCGGCGGTTCCGCTGTAGCAGGCCTGCTTGAGCTCGACCGTCCGGCAGCGAGACGACATTTCCAGCAACCCGTGCACATAGATCCCCGCAGCCTTCGACTGGTCAATCCCGCTTTCAGTTGCAAAAAGCAGCAGTTCGACATCGTCGAGTTCGCCATCTTTCATCAAAGGAAATGCCGCGCTGGCCGCGAGCGTCACCACATCCTCGTCCGGCGGGGGGATGCCCATTTTCTCCTGGCCGATCCCGGAATAATACTTCTCGGGGTCGACCGAGCGCGCTTCGGCGAGGGTCTTGAGATCCACGAAATAGTTCGAGGTGTAGAAGCTGAGCCGATCAATGCCAATCTTCATTCAGGATCAATCCTTCGTTTTCCTTTATATCGTCGATGCGTTCCGCGCCGAGCAGGAACATGGCCGTGGTGAACTCGCGTTTCACGCGTTGGATCACCTTGCGCACGGCATCGGCCGATTCACGCGCCGGGTTTAAAAATGGTCGCGCCATGCCGCAGAGCGACGCACCGAGAATCATGCTTTTCGCCATGTCAATCCCGTTTCGGACGCCACCGGATGCAATCATCTTCACTTCGCGCCGGTATGGTTTCATCATCCGCAGGGCCAGCGGGGTCGGGATCCCCCAATCGGCAAACAATTCGCCGAGTTCCGGATCTTCGCTCCGGCGGCTTTCAACCATGCTCCACGACGTTCCGCCGCATCCGGCAAGATCGATGTATTTGACGCCGGCCGCCAAAAGATGCTCCACATCCTCCGGGGAAATCCCCGTGCCGACCTCCTTGACAATCACCGGTTGTTTCAGCGTCTTGACAATCACCGCAATCTTGCTGCGCAGGCCGGAAAAGTCGGTATCGCCCTCGGGTTGCACCGCTTCTTGCAACGGGTTTAAATGCAAGTATAGCCCGTCGGCATCGAGAATCTTCACGGCGGCTTCGCAATCGGAAAAGCCCATCTCATAGTTCAGTTGAACCGCGCCGAGGTTGCCAAACAGCAGGGTGTTCGGCGCATGGTTGCGGAGATCGAAGCTGTCCCGCGCCATGGCATCCGAAAACAAAACCCGTTGCGAGCCGACCGCCAACGCGACACCCTCGGCCTCGGCCGCCTTGGCCAGGTTGCGGTTGATCTTGATCAATTCCAAATCCGAGCCGCCGGTCATCGAGGAAATCACCAAGGGGAACGACAGCTCCTTTCCCATGAATCTGGTGGAGGGATCGATTTTTGAAAGATTCAACTCCGGCAAGGCGCAGTGGGTTAGGTGGATCCGGTCGAAATAGCATTGCTGGCGGTCGATGGCACCGTCTTCCGACACAATATTGATATGATCCAGCTTTCGTTGGTTTATGTTCTCCATAACGCGCCGGACTCTACAACGATCCGCCAAACGTTGGAAACCCTAAAACAAGGCCTTTCGCTACAGCGACCAACCCTTGCGGTAAACGTGCTGGATATAGCGATTCGCCCGGGCGTTGTTGGTTTTCATGTTCTTGCTGTCCCACCTCAGCTTGGTGCCGGAACCGACGCGCGCGGCAACGCAGCCGAGCAACATGGTTTCGGTCAGCGGGCCCGCATAGTCAAAGTTGGATTTCGGCCCATCGACGTCGTTGGCCTTGATCGCCTGGAGCCACTCCTCGTGGTGGCCCGGCGAACGCGGAATGGTTTTTGGCGGGCGCAATCCCCCTTCGTTCACCGCCTGCATTTCCGCCTCGGGGAAGATGCGCGGCGGCCCGCCATGGCTCCCATGCATCATGTTTCGCTTGCTCCCATAATAGACCACCCCGCTGTGCGGCATCTTTCGGGTTTCATCAAGCTCTTCCGGTCGCGGTGCCGGAGCGTTTTTCCCATCGAACCATTTCAGCGTCACCGGAGGTTGCTTGCCGCGGGCGGCAAACTGGTAGGTCACCATGGTTGAAACGGGGAAGGTATCCTTCGCACTGGCCGGATTTTTCCGATCAAATTCGATTTCCACACTCAGCGGCGCACCGAGGCCGAGCGCCCAGACGGGATGGTCGATAATGTGCGCGGCCATGTCACCCAGCGCGCCCGCGCCGTATTCCCAGAACCCGCGCCATTTGAACGGGGCAATCTTGCTGCTGTACGGTGCCTTCGGTGCAGGGCCAAGCCAAACGTCCCAGTTCATCGTCGACGGTACGGGCTCCGCTTCCGGACGAACCATTCCCTGCGGCCAGATGGGTCGGTTGGTCCAGCAGTGTACTTCGCGGATCTTACCCAGCAATCCCGACTGGATCCACTCGTTGGTCAAGCGAGCTCCCTCGGCGGCATGTCCTTGATTCCCCATTTGGGTCACAATCCTGTTTTTGCGCGCGTATTCCGCAACAATGCGCGCCTCGGAAATGGTGCGGGTGAGCGGCTTTTCACAATACACCGGAAGGCCAAGCTGCATCGCGGCCATCGTGGCCACGGCGTGGCTGTGGTCGGGCGTCGAGATTAAAACCGCATCGAGGTTTTTTGCCTCCCTGTCGAGCATCACGCGCCAATCATCGAAGCGCTTGGCCGACGGATATTTCTCGAACGAGCCCGCCGCGCGCACAGAATCCACATCGCAAAGCGCATAGATATTGTGATGCGAACAGCCACTGATGCTTGAACGGGCCTTACCCCCTGCCCCGATAAACGCAATATTCAGCTTATCGCTCGGCGCGAGGCCGTTCTCGTCCTGTCCAAGCACATGCGCGGGAAACAGATTGAAGGTGGCGGCGGTCGCGGCGCTGGTGGCCAGGATGTTGCGGCGGGATATTTTTTTACCGATGCTCATATCTACCTCGTTTTTAGCGGTGCGTATTAATAAATCGTGAACACAAATTTGTCCACCACTATAGGCAAATACAACCCGACGTCTTGTAGATGAACAGCCTTGGCTTGTATATTCTCGGCATCCGACTGCACTTATCGCCATTCGTGCTTGGGATAGCGGCCCTTCAGTTCCTTCTTCAGCATGGGATAGGCATTTTTCCAGAACGACGGCATATCCTGCGTCTTTTGCTGCGGACGCTGGTTCGGCGCAAGCGCCTCGACCACCACCGGGATTTCGCCAAAGCCAACCTTTGGGACCTGCTCCAGCCCGTAGAGCTTTTGGATCGTTGCCGAAAGCACCGGCGGCTGGCCGGGTTCATAGCGCACCTTGGCGTTGAAGCCACTCGGCAACTGAATCCGTTCCGGCACCTGCTTGTCGACCATCTCCAATTGCACGGGCGACAGCCACGACTTGACCACCTTCCAAACCGGACGATCCTTCAGATCGCGCTTGCAGACCGCACCGAGACAGATTTCCTGCACCATGGCCCGCCGCGCCTCCTCGTCGATTTCCGGAATGCCGTAGTCCGGGCAGCCCGCCGCAAGGCAGTTGACGCGCGCAATCCATTTTTCGACCTGCTCGTCCCACTTGTAGAGTTCGAGTCGCCCGGCCAGCACCTCCTCGGAAATAATCTCCGCCGCCTGCTGTGCATCGACCTCCTGCACCATCCTCGCGCGGAGCTCCAATCCCCGGAACGATTTCCAATGCTTGGAAACCACGCGCTTGAGCACCGGATCGAAAACGACCTCGATTTGCTCCTCCATGTCGGCGGGGAAAAGCTCGTCGAGCCAAACCTCGCTGATGGCCGTACAAAGGTTGAGCCGTACGTTCAGATCGCGGCTCCCCTCGATCTCGCGGATCTCGGCGGCCACGATGAGCGCGCTATGGCGCACGACGCTATCGCGATCGAGGTCGCCCGCGCGGCCATGCACCACCTCGCAATGAAGCGTGCCG
>DAOVNC010000287.1 GCA_030630445.1 Kiritimatiellales bacterium
GAACAACGACCTTTATCTCAACGATGGCGGATGGCTTAAAATTGACGGCCATGCAGATTTAGACTACAGCGATACCTTCCATTACAACGCCGGTTCCACGCTGGAAGTTACGGGTTCGGTCTGGTTCGACGGTCGCGTTCGCGATCGGAATACCCTGATTTTCCAAGGCGAGAATGTTGATTGGCTTGGTTTTACTCGTTCACACGTTTTATCCGTCGGAGAAATCTTTGGCGACAATACGGTCATTATTTCCAATAAGGCAAATCTAGCAATCCGCGATGCCGAGATCGGTCGCTTTGGCTCCTCAGATAGTAACCAGATGATTGTTTCTGGAGAGGGAACCATGCTGACGATTCAAACTAACCTTTATGCTGGTAACGGAGGTTCTGATAATCTATTGCGTGTAATGGACGGTGCTTCGGTATCGGCGGTGACGAGCTATGTTGGATATGCATCGTCGGATAATCGGATTGACGTATCGGGTGGCGGCACGGTCAGTCTTGGGGAAACCTATGTCGGGTATTCCAATGCACAGTCCAACGTGATTTTGGTTGATGGGTCGGGCTCCAGCGTCGAAGCAGGTTCGGTTTATCTAGGATACGATAGCGGTTTAAGTAATCGCATCGAGGTGGTGAATGGCGGCACGGCCAATCTAGGGAATACATACATCGGATACTTAAATTCCCTGCATAGCTCGATTTTGGTTGATGGCTCAAATTCTTCTTTCAGCGCAAGTTCGCTCTATGTTGGAGATAACTCGCGGTTCAGCACGTTTACTGTGACCAGCGGGGCACAGGCCTCAAGTGGCAGTTCATTTATCGGTTCAGGAACCAACGGCAATGACAACCTTGCTTTTGTGACTGGTGATGGGTCGGTCTGGGATGCAGGCACACTGACGATTGGAAGTTCCGAGGGGGCGAACAACAACAATGTGCTCGTCATTGAAAATGGCGGGAAAGTGGAAGCCGCCGACATTGAAGTTTACAATTCAACGAACAATAACGCGATATATCTCAATGAAGGCGGTTGGCTGAAAGTTGCTGCTGATATGGATGCGACTGTTGATTGGTTTAATTGGGCCGCTCGGTCGACGCTTGAGGTGCAGGGAGTCATCACCATGCCGGGCTATACCAACATCGTTGGAACGACCACCAACCGGCATGGATACCATGACGGGGAAAATACACTGATCCTAAGCGGTGGCGGAATTTGGAGCAACGACTACAGCGTCACAGTTGGTCTCACCAATTCATTGAATCATTTGAAGCTTATTGATGGCGGAACCATCGTCGACACTTATGGCAATGTTGGATTCAACGCGGATTCTTCCTTCAATACGGTGGAGGTTGGTGGATCGGGGTCGCTTTGGAGCAACCGGGCCGACTTTGTGGTCGGGGTGTCTGGTTCTGACAATAGTGTTGTCATTGCAAATAATGGCATGATCTCCGCAAACGGGGATACGGTGATCGGAGCTAATGCGGGTTCTGATCGAAACCAGATCGTCGTTAACGGTGCAGGGGCGCATTTGTACAACCGTTTTGACTCCATCATGGTGGGTTATGATGGTGCCAGCAATGAATTGTTGGTTCTTGATGGCGGCCTTGCGACGAGTGTCGGTGGCTATGTCGGGTTGAATTCCGATGGAAACAACGTATTGATCGATGGTGAAGGTTCGAGCTGGGATAATCGCTCGGCGCTAAGGGTGGGCATGCTGGGATCGAGCAATGAATTTACGGTTTCGAATGGCGGCGTTGCGTCCGTTGCAGGTAATACATATATCGGCGACCGTGACGGATCCGATGGCAACGCGCTGGCCGTGGAGGGCCATGCCTCCCGCTTGTACAACACCATCAACATACACGTTGGCCACGAGGGTTCCGGCAATGCGCTGGAGATTCTCGATGGTGCCCGTGTCTACAACGACATTGGTTTGCTGGGAACGGACAATGGAGCGGACAACAACCGCGCCATAATCGATGGTGAGGGTTCCTTGTGGTACAACCGACACACCTTCTTTGCGGGAAATTCCGGATCTTCGAACACGGTCACTGTTCGGAACGGTGCGATGCTAGCTGATACCACGGGCTATATTGGCTACCACACCAACGCGATCAGCAACCGGGTGGTTGTCGATAATGCCAGTTGGGAAAATAGCGACGGTCTGTTTGTAGGCTTCAATGGATCCGGCAACAACCTCGTGATCACCAACGGCGCGCAAGTGTCCAGCGGGGAGTCGCGCATTGGTGCGGAAGGATTTGCGAACGATAACCAAGTTCTGGTTTCTGGAACCGGATCGGTCTGGAATATCAGCAAGTCGCTATTGGTCGGCAACAGTGCGAACAGCAATAATAATCTGGTCGTTGAGAGCGGCGGCAAAGTAGTGGTGGATGAAAACATCAGCGTGGGTTCGGACAACACGTTGACCGTTAACGATGGTGGCACCGTGACGGTTTTTGGTGATACGATCTTTACCGATGGATTCAATGTGGCTTCCGGCGGAACCCTCGAGTCGTTTGGTGGGGTCAGTGGGATCGGCGGCGTACTTGAGAGTGGCCGCACCCTGCGCTTGGTCGGTGCTGGAGCGTCGTGGAACGAGTCCGGGGATATCCTGGTGGAATCCGGCGCAATGTTGGATATCGGAGCTGGTGCAGTGGTTTCAACACCCTCCAACTACACACAGCAAGCTGTTGCCACGCTGCGGTTTGGCATGGCAACCAACAGTGCCGGTGTACCGCTGTCCGGATCCCTGCAAGTGGGCCGGGTTGCTGATTTTTCCGATGGAGCAAACTTCTTGTTTGCAAGCGATATCGGCGATCTAAGCTTCGACGAAACCTATACCAACACCTTGGTGTCGGCGGGAACTCTGGTGGTCGGTGGACAAACCAATGCAACGACGGCCGACCTGGCCCGCTATCTTAATTCGGATGGAACATTGATCGGAATTTCATTCCTTGCAGAGGATCAGGATATTCTAGCCATTATCAACCGCATCGGACTGAGTGGCGGCCTCAATCCGGATAATGAAGACCTCAAAGCAGTGTTGGATGAAATCGATGGGCGGGCGACCGCCGGAGATCCGCTGGCGAACAAACAACTGGCTATCATCAACTCGATGTCGATGCAGCAAGCGAACGACGAACTTTCGCAATTCTACACCCGCGGCATTCCGACCTACCAGCATATGGATGGTGTGCTTCAAGGGTTAAAGCAAATAGACAAGCGAACCAGCGAAATGCTGATAGAAACGGGAGCCTACGAGAAACCGGTCGGCGCATATGGCCCGGCTGTTGCCGAAGGCCCGTGGCGCGGCTGGATCAGTGCGTACGGCAACCAGGGAACCCGCGATGCATCGAACGGCCTGTCCGGCTATGATGCCGGTACGCACGGCACCGTGCTGGGTATTGATAAGTCATTCAATAATATGATCATGGGGCTATCCGGCGGTTCGGCGGGATCAACCATTGATCAGGATGATGGCGATACGAGCGATGCAACTACCGTCTATGGGGCTCTCTATGCGACGGCCCAGTTGAAAAATGTTGATTTGGACCTGATTGGAAGCTACGGAACTAGTTCTGTTGAAAGTCGGTCGGGAACCATTTTCGGCTCCGAGGCGGAGATGGACGCGTCCACCACGGTATTCTACATCGGCGCGAGTAAAGAGGCGATTTCCGGTCCGATCACCTTTACGCCGGTGGTTGCCTTCCAAGTGGCCAACTACAGTCAGGATGGTTATGACGAGGTATCGGAGAATGCCATCGGACGTTCAGTGGATAGCTATGACCGCTGGAGTTATCAATCGATTCTCGGCTTCACTCTTGGCTCTGTGAAAACGATGGAGAGCTTTGATTTCATCACGCGCGTGAAAGCAAGTTGGCAACACGAATTCAATACAGATATTGAATCCCTAAATTACACACTGATCGACGGAACCGACCCGCACTACTTCTTGATCCAGGCCCCAGTCGAGGATGCCTTAGATCTGGGAGTGAGCATCGGTGCACTCTTCGGCAAGAGTCTTGAGTTCAGTCTTGGTCTTGACGGGCGCTACTCGAAAGAGTTCATGGCAGTAGGCTATAATGGAAAGATTCAGTATTCCTTCTAGTCCAATGCTTGGAAACCTTTTATGCAGGGCACCCCGAAGCTTCGGGGTGCTCTTTTTTTTGGAAAAACCGAAGGGAGCTTGACCGGGCGCGAAATCTAGTGCAAGGATGCCGCCTTTCCTAACCAAAACATAACCCGAGGACGGTATGTAATGAGCGATTGGATCGGCCATGAATGTGGTATTGCCGCAGTACGCCTGCTGAAGCCCTTGGGCTACTATGCCGAAAAATACGGCACACCGATGTATGCGGTGAACAAACTCTCGCTGTTGATGGAAAAACAGCACAACCGCGGGCAGGATGGTGCCGGCGCCGCCGCCATCAAGTTGGACATGCCGCCCGGTGAATCCTATATCTTCCGTACCCGCTCCGCCGACAAAAACCCGATCATACAAGTGCGAAACCGGATGGTGCAGGCCTTTTCCGAAGCCCGCGAAAAGCATCCGGATAAATATCAGGATGCCGAATGGGTCAAACACAATGTCCTGTTTGCAGGGGAACTGCTCCTTGGCCACCTGCGCTACGGCACCCACGGCGCATCCGGCGAATCCTTCTGCCACCCCTTCATGCGCCAGAGCAACTGGATGACCCGCAACCTGGTGCTCGCCGGCAATTTCAACCTGACCAACAACGACGAGCTGTTCGATATGCTCGTGGAACTTGGACAGCATCCGCGCAACAAGGCCGACACCGTCATGGTGCTCGAAAAGATCGGCCACTTCCTCGACGAGGCCAACGACTTCCTCTTCCGCA